>DASTGK010000310.1:0-29467 GCA_035719085.1 Anaeromyxobacteraceae bacterium | reverse complement strand
GAGCGTGCCGCGGTGGACGCCGGGGCCGAGCCGCAGCGTGTCGCCCGGGCCGAGCCGCGCCCGCGCCGCGTCGAGCGGCTCGCCGGCCGCCACCTGGACGTCGAGCCCGAGCACCATCGCCAGGGCCGAAGCAATGATCGTCGTCAATGTGCACCGTCCGTGCGGCCAGGGCCTCCGTTGACCCGCCGCGATCGACGTTGATAGGAGATCTGGAGCGCGGCTGCACGCGCCGCCGCACGGCTTCAAGGGGGAGGGTTGGGGAACGGGGCGCCCCGGTCGCACGGCCGGGGCGCTCGCT
Source organism: Anaeromyxobacteraceae bacterium (assembly GCA_035719085.1). Lineage (GTDB taxonomy): Bacteria > Myxococcota > Myxococcia > Myxococcales > Anaeromyxobacteraceae > JADKCZ01. The sequence continues at coordinate 29,169 of DASTGK010000310.1, read as the reverse complement.
TCTCCGGCTAGGGCGCGCCGGCCAGCTGCGTGCCGCCGCCGAGCAGGCCGAGCGGATCGCGCGGGCTCCCGCCCTGCCAGACCTCGAAGTGCAGGTGCGGGCCCGTGGCGAGGCCGGTCTGGCCGACGAGGCCGACCGCCTGCCCGGCGTCGAGCGCGTCGCCCGGGGCGCAGAGCAGCGCCGAGAGGTGGCCGTAGCGCGTCGTCAGGTCGCCGGCGTGGCGCACCTCGACGAGCAGGCCGTAGCCGCCCACCCAGCCGGCGCGCACCACGTAGCCCTTGCCGGCCGCCGCCACCACCCGGCCGCGCTCGGCGGCGAGGTCGATGCTGGCGTGCATCTGCCGGTGGCCGTCGAGCGGGTGGGTGCGCATGCCGAAGGGCGAGGAGAGGCCGGCGTTCTCGATGGGCCAGCGGAGCCGGCCGGGCGGCCGCTTCGTGAACATGGTGAGGCCGAGCGCGCGCGAGGCCTGGATGCGCACGCCGAAGCGCTGGGCGCGCGGCAGGACGAGCCGGGCGAGGTCGGGCGGCGCGGCCCCGTAGCGGCGCAGGTCGTAGTCCCACTCGGCCTCGACGGTCACCTGCGCCCGCACCAGCTCGAGGAGCGGCGTCTGCGGCAGCGGGCGGGCGAGGTAGCCGTCGAGCTCGGCGACGAGCGCCCGCCAGGCCGCCTCGGCCTCGGGCGGAAAGCCCTGGCCGCCGCGCCCCCGCAGCCGCCGCGTGCGCGCCTCGGCGGCGAAGCGGACGAGCGCCGGATCGAGCGGCGGCCCCTCCGGCTGCTCGCTCGCGACCGCCTCGGGCGCCGCCACCGCCACCGGCGGCACGACGGGCAGCTCCGGCTCGGCGACGGGCGCGACCGGCGCCTCGGCGGACGGATCGTGCGCCAGCCCCGCCTCGCGGAAGCTCATCTTGGGCTCCGGCAGCGCGGCGCAGCCGGTGCCGAGCCCGAGCGCGAGGAGGGCGAGCGTGGTGAGGGAGCGAGGCGGGCGCACCGGCCGCGATGGTCGCACGCGCCGGCGGCCTGTCCAATGTCCCGCGCTCCGGTGGGTGGGCGCTGGTGCGGTCCGCTCCCACGGCGGCGCCGGGCGCCTACTCCCGGCGCGGCGCCGCGCAGTCGATCAGGCGCCGAGCGCGCGGGCCATCCGGCGCACCGCCTCGTCGACGTCGGCGCGCGCCACGTGCAGGTGGGTGATGAAGCGGACGAGGTCGGGGCGCGAGCCCTCCGGCAGGCAGAGGACGCCCTCGGCGGCGAAGCGGCGGCTGAGCTCGACCGCGCTCTGCCCCTCGAAGACGGCGAAGACGAGGTTGGTGTCGACCGGGTGGAGCAGCCGCGCGCCCGGGAGCGCCGCCACCGCCGCGCCGAGCGCCCTCGCGTTCTCGTGGTCCTCGACGAGCCGCTCGCGGTGGTACTCGAGCGCGTGGAGCCCGGCCGCCGCCAGGATGCCGGCCTGGCGCATGCCGCCGCCGAGCCGCTTGCGCAGCCGCCGCGCCTCGACGATGAGCTCCCGCGGCCCGCAGACGACCGAGCCGACCGGCGCCCCCAGCCCCTTCGAGAGGCAGGTGGAGACGAGCGTGGCCGGCGCGGCGAAGTCGGCCGGGGCGACGCCCGAGGCGGCGCAGGCGTTCCAGAGCCGCGCGCCGTCCATGTAGAGGTGGAGGCCGCGGGCCGCGGCCAGCGCCCCGAGCGCGCACACCCGCTCGAGCGGGTAGACGGCGCCGCCGCCGCGGTTGTGCGTGTTCTCGATCTCGATGACGCGCGTGCGCGGGTAGTGCTCGGCCGGCGGGCGGATGGCCGCCTCCACCTCGGCCGGGTCGAGCAGGCCGCGCGGCGCGGCGAGGGTGCGCGCCTGCACGCCCCAGAGCGCGGCGAGCGCCCCGCCCTCGAAGGAGATGCAGTGGGCCGAGGCGTCGCAGACGATCTCGTCGCCCGGGCGCGTCAGCGCGCCGAGCGCGATCTGGTTGGCCATGGTGCCGGAGGGGACGAAGAGCCCCGCCTCCTTGCCGAGGAGCCCCGCCACCGTCTCCTGGAGCCGGTTGACGGTCGGGTCCTCGCCGAAGACGTCGTCGCCCACCTCGGCCCTGGCCATGGCGGCGCGCATGGCGTCGGTCGGCTTGGTGACGGTGTCGGAGCGAAGGTCGATGGGCGTCATGGGCAGCCTCCGGGGGGCCCGGATGCTACCATCCGCGCGGGATGGCGGCGCGGCGCGGGCGCAGACCGGGCGAGGCGGAGCGGGCGCGGGCCGTCGAGGTCCTCGACCGGCTCGCGGCGGCCATGCCCGACGCGCGCATCGAGCTCGACTTCGCGAGCGACGTGCAGCTGCTCGTGGCGGTGGTCCTCTCGGCCCAGTCGACCGACAAGGGCGTGAACCGGGCGACGCCCGGCCTCTTCGCCGAGTTCCCGGACGCCGCCGCCTTCGCGCGCGCCGAGCCCGAGGCGCTCTGGCCGCACATCCGCTCGCTCGGCCTGTACCGCAACAAGGCCAAGGCCATCGTGGCCGCCATGCGCGCCATCGCCGCCGAGCACGGCGGCCGCGTTCCGCGCACGCGCGCCGCGCTCGAGGCGCTGCCGGGCGTCGGGCAGAAGACGGCCGGCGTGGTGCTGGTGCACCTCGGCGCCGAGGCCGCCTTCCCGGTCGACACGCACGTGGGGCGCCTGGCGCGGCGGCTCGGCTTCACGCGGGCCGAGGATCCGGCCGACGTGGAGGAGGATCTGCGCGCGCTCGTGCCGGAGCCGCGCTGGGCGCTCGGCCACCAGCTGCTCGTCTGGCACGGGCGCCGCTGCTGCGCCGCCCGCGCGCCCGCCTGCTCCCGCTGCCCGGTGGCGGCGCTCTGCCCGAAGCGCGGCGTGCCGGCCGCGATGCGGCGCTGAGGGCGCGCGCCCGGTCCCGTCCGACCCGCGCCGGCTCGCCGCGTCACGCCCTCGCGCGACGCACATCGGCGTGGCCGTCCGGGCGGAGCGGGGGTTGCAAGGCGAACCCGCCCGGCCGCGACGGCGAGGTGCCGCGCGGACCCGAAGTACGAAAGATCGACCCGAGGCGCCCATTTCTCCGGCAACGGCCGGTGCCGGGGCGACCCGCCGGGTCGGCGCGACCCGCACCGGAGAGGTGAGCAGGCCGGGGCGGCGAGCGGCACGACGGCGCGCTGGCGCCGCGCAGGAGCAACACCGCCATGTCGAAGTGGTCTCTCGGAACCAAGCTCGTCGTCGCGGCCGCCGCCGCCTTCGTCGTCGTCCTCGGCGCCTTCACGCTCTCGTCGGCCGCCTTCACCAAGGAGGTGGTCGAGCGCCAGACGATCGAGGCGCTCGAGGGGCGCTCGCGCCTCGTCAACGACATGGCGTCGGTCTACCAGCAGAGCCTGGAGCGGAGCGCCGGCACGCTGCTCGACGTCTTCCGCGCCTCCATCCCCGGCGACGTGACGCTCGACCCGTCGCGCGCCGTGGCCGTGAACGGCCTGCCGCTGCCGGTGCTGGTGGCGGCGAAGAGGGAGCTCGACCTCGACGCCGGGCTCGTCGACCGCTTCACCGCCACCACCGGCGCGGTGGCCACCGTCTTCGCCCGGCGCGGCGACGACCTGGTGCGCGTCACCACCTCGCTCAAGAAGGGGGACGGGACGCGCGCCGTCGGCACCGCGCTCGACCACGACCACCCGGCCCACGCCCGGCTCCTCGCCGGCGACGGCTACACCGGCAAGGCGGTGCTCTTCGGGCGCGACTACGTCACCCGCTACGCGCCGCTGCGCGACGGGCGCGGGGAGGTCATCGGCGCGCTCTTCGTCGGCCTCGACTTCACCGAGGGGCTCCGGGCGCTGGAGGAGCGGATCCGCTCGCTGCGCATGGGGCGCACCGGCTACTTCTTCGTGCTCGACGCGTCGCCCGGGCCGGAGCGCGGCGCGGCGGTGGTCCACCCGTTCCTCGAGGCGCGCAGCGCGGTGCTCGACGGCGCCGGGAGGCCGCTCGTCGACGCGGCCGAGGGGCTGGCGCGGTTCACGCTGGCCGACCGGGCCGGCGCCGCGGCGCAGGAGAAGGTGGCCGCCTGCCACCCGTTCCAGCCCTGGGGCTGGACCGTGTGCGCCGCGGTGGACGCCGAGGAGCTGGAGCACGACAGCCGGCAGCTCGCCGGCCTGCTCACGCTCGGCGGCGCGGGGCTGCTCCTCGTGCTGGTGCTCGCGGTCCACCTCATCGCGCGGCGGCTGGTGGTGAAGCCGCTCGGCGAGGCGGTCACCTTCGCCCAGGAGGTGGCCGGTGGCGACCTGCGCGGCGCGCTCGTGGCGCGGAGCGGCGACGAGATCGGGGCGCTGGCCGGGGCGCTCACCGTGATGACCGGGCAGCTGCGCGACGTGGTCGGAACCATCCGCGCCTCGGCCGAGACGGTGGCCGAGGCGTGCCAGGGGCTCTCGGCCGGCACCGAGCAGCTGGCGCAGGGCGTCTCGGAGCAGGCGGCGTCGGCGGAGGCGGCCACCACGGCGGTGACGCAGCTCGGCGCGCGCGCCCGCGAGGCGGCGCAGGCGGCGGCCGACACCGAGGCCATCGCCGGGCGGACGGCCGAGGCGGCGCGCGAGGGCGGCGCGGCGCTTGAGCGGGCGGTGCAGGCGGTGCAACAGATCGCCCGGCGCACCGAGGTGATCGAGGAGCTGGCCCACCAGACCAACCTGCTCGCGCTCAACGCCGCCATCGAGGCGGCGCGCAGCGGGGCGCACGGGCGGGGCTTCGCGGTGGTGGCGGTGGAGGTGCGCAAGCTCGCCGAGCGGAGCCGCGCCGCGGCGGCCGAGATCGGGACGCTCGGCGGCGCCACGGTGGAGGCGGCGCGCGGGGCGCACACCGCGTTCCAGAAGGTGCTGCCCGACGTCGGGCGCACCGCCGAGCTGGTGCGGGCCGTGGCGGCCGGGGCGCGCGAGATGTCGGCCGGCGCCGACCAGATCACCGGGTCGATCGAGCAGCTCGAGGCGGTCATCCAGGCCAACGCCTCGTCGTCGGAGGAGGTGGCCTCCACCTCGGTCGAGCTCTCCGGGCAGTCGGCGGCGCTGCGCGAGTCGGTCGCCTTCTTCCGGCTGCGCGAGTCGGCCGGGCCGGCGCACCAGCTCGCCGCGCGGCGCGTCGCCGGGCTGCCGGCCGCCCCGCCTCGCGGGTAGCCTCGACGGGGTCCACCTCGACCGCGCCGGCTCGGGCGTGCTACACGGTGGGCGCCGGAGCCGCCCGGGCGTACGCGTCGGACCTCGTGTCCGCCGAGGAAAGTCCGGGCACCACAGGGCAGGGTGCCGGCCAACGGCCGGTCGGGGTGACCCGCAGGACAGTGCCACCGAGAACCGACCGCCGAACGGCGCCGCGAGGCGCGCGTGGCAAGGGTGAAACGGTGCGGTAAGAGCGCACCGCGCCCCTGGTGACAGGGGCGGCACGGCAAACCCCACCCGGTGCAAGAGCAAATAGGGAGGCTGCTCCGCCGCGAGGCGGAGCGAAGGGCGGCCCGCCCCACGCCTCCGGGTACGGCTCGCTGGAGGCGCGCGGCAACGCGCGTCCGAGATGAATGTCCGCCGCCGCCGGTCTTCCGGCGGAGACAGAACCCGGCTTACAGGGCGGCTCCGGCTTTTTCTCAGCATCTACAGCATCTTCCTCGCGGGGCCAGCGCCCGCGCTGCCCAAACGCTGCCCACCCGGCGTGGGGGTCGCGTCGCCAGGCGCGAGGTCGAGCGAGATCGCGCCCAGGTCGCGGGCGCTGAACAGGTCGGGCCGCAGGTGGGCGTACCGCTCGGTGATCACGACCGAGTAGTGGCCGAGGATCTCCTTCAGCTTCTCGATCGAGCCGTTCGCCAGCACCCACTGCGACGCGAAGGTGTGCCGGGTCGCCTCGTACCACCCGAGGCCGGGCTGGGAGAGGCCGAGCCGGTCGAGCGTCGCCCTGAGGAACCTGCCGGGCGAGCAGCCAAGGCGGGCGTCCGCCGGCGTGGTCGATACGGACCGGCCTCGGGCCCGGCGCGGCGCTCGGCCGTATTCGCCGAACGGCAAGGCCGAAGATCCTGCGGCAAAGGATGACGATTCCGTGCCCCGCAGCGCGTAGCGAAACGCTCCACTACGTCTGGATCGCGCCGACCGTCGAGGGGTGAAGGGCGGTCTAGTGCCTCGGCCGACGATGGCCGCGCAACGGCCTTGGAACCGGGCTGCGACGCGTTGCGCTGTCCAGGAAGCCTACTTCTTCGTGCCGGACTCGACGTGAACAATCACCGGCGGCAGATCGTGGAGTTTCAGACTCAGGAGGTACTGCCCTTGCTCCCTACGGTCCTCGCTGACCTGACCGGGGTGTTGCCAGACAACAGCGACGACGCGATGGAGTTGCATTGGCGCGACAAGCGTGAGGTTCACGAAGTCGCCAATTCGAGGAACGCCCGGCATCGGACAGGTGGCTAGCTCGCGGCCTGCTTCGATGAAACGGACCCACGTGACGCCGGGGTCGAGCGCCTCAAGGACGTCGATCGGGCCGCTCGTCTCGTCGTCTTCGAAGTCCCTGGTTGGTGACATCGGCACGCTCCTGTGGTGTGTCGAAGGCCTTACTTCGGTGTCGGGCTGCAAGGATGTGGAGCAACCTCGGCGTGGGTCCGCGCCTCGTACTGCCAGCCACAGCGGCGGCACGCGTATCGGTAGACACCGCGTTGTTGGCGTTCGATCTCGAACAGGCCCTCCTCGTATCCGAAGACGCTCTTCGGCTTGCGGTAGTCCCTTTCGTCCATCGTCAGCCCTCCCTGTGTCCCGAAAGCGTACTTCCTGGCGGCGACGGCCGCCCGCCTTCTGGCGGGGCGGCTCCGCGCCCCGACTACCTTCGCTTCATATGGAACGAGGAAGTCTGCACGGACCTCGAACCGGGTGACGTAGCCGACATACCCGGAGGCCGCGTCCTTGGTGTTCCAGTCGCGGGCGATCTCGGTGGCGTAGGTCTCGTTGAGGACCGGGTAGAAAGTCGGCTGCCAGGAGAGGCGGGGCGGGAACGCCCGCATGCCCGCGGCTCGCATGAGGTCGAGCTCAGCCTGGCCGACCGGCCGATAGAGCGTCGTGACGGTGGACACGTCCGGAACACAGCATCGCCGTATCAGTCGCCGCGTCGAGGCCGATCCTTCTTGGGTCCATCACCACACGCTGCCCGGTTTCGCTTGACGCCCCTCACCGCCGATTCGCTCGTCGTGAACGCGGCTGCGCAGGACCGGCCCCCTGGCGGCGCTGCGTCGTCGCCCGCTGGCGACGGGAGCACGCGGCGGGGTCGCGCGACCCTCGCGCCCAAACGCAGCGCAGCGCGGACCCTGGTGCGTTCCAGGAGGGCGCTCGAACGCGTGCGACGATGCGTGAATGAACGCGCACGCCCTCCGGCCCTTCGGCTCCGAGCTCCAGCCAGTACCGCCGGCCTCCGTGCTGGAGGCCCGCTCGCTCCGCGACGTCCTCACCGGCCTGTTCGCCCGAGAGCGCGCCGCGGCGGCCGACTTCCTCCTCGCCCTGGCCGACTTCGACCGGCGGCGCGGCTGGGAGGCGCTGGGCCACGCGAGCCTCTTCGCCTTCCTGCACCGCGAGCTCCGGCTCTCGAAGGGGGCGGCCTACCTGCGCTTCACGGCGGCGCGCCTCCTCCCGCGCTACCCGGAGGTGGAGGCGGCCCTCCGCGACGGCCGACTCTGCCTGTCGGCGGTCGGCGAGCTGGCTCGGGTGCTCACGCCGGAGAACCGGGTCGACGTGCTCCCTCGCTTCTTCGGCTGCTCCTCGCGCGAGGCGCGGGAGGTGGCCGCCGCGCTCGCCCCGCGCGCCGATCCGCCGCGCCGGGAGGTGGTCACGGCGGTTCGTGCGCACGAACTCCGTCCGCACGAGGTCTCGGTCGCGGAGCCGGCGCCGACGCCGACGCCTGCCCCAGTGGCGGTGTCTCCCGCACCGACACCCGGCCCTGCGCCGTCGATCGAGACGGTTCGTGCGCACGAACCGCGAACGCCCATCCCGGAGCCGGAGAAGGTCCAGGCCGGCACACCGGACCAGACCGCGCCGGCCCGCGACGCCGGCCGCGACCAGGTCGAGCCGCTCTCGGCCGACCTCCGCCGCCTTCACCTGACGGTGTCGCGCCGGCTCCTCGACAAGGTGGCCGCCGCCAAGGATGCGCTCTCCCACGCGCTCCCGGAGGCCACGACCGAGCAGGTGCTCAACGCCGCGCTCGACCTGCTCCTCGAGCACCAGGCGCGCCGGCGGGCGCTGGTGCGTAAGCCGCGGACGACGGTGGCCCAGGGCGAGGTGGCCGTGGAATCGCGCGAAGCGAGCTCGCCGCCGACGAGCGGTCGGGACGTCGCGCGGGCCGAGCCGCGGCGGCGCACCCGGCACGTCCCGGCCGCCGTCGAGCGCGAGGTCCGCCTGCGCGATCAGAACCGCTGCCAGCACCCGCTCGACGCGGGCGGCGTCTGCGGCTCCACGTGGCAGGTCGAGCTCGATCACGTCGTCCCGGTGGCGCTGGGCGGCGCGACGAGCGTGGCCAACCTCCGGTGCGCCTGCGCCACCCACAACAGGTACGCCGCCCGGCTGGCGCTCGGCGAGGCGGCCTCAGGCCAGCGGCGGGGCGGTCGGCCCGTTGCGGAGCCCGGGCGAGGCCGTTATACATAGGTCAGAACGGAGGCTCGCCATGCGCAAGAGGCTCTCGGCCATCGGCAACAGCCTGGGCGTCGTCATCGAGAAGCCCATCCTCGAGCTGCTCCAGATCACCAGGGAGACCGAGCTCGATGTCACGACCGACGGCGAGCGGCTGATCATCGCGCCGGTGAGGAAGAGCCGGAAGGCGAGGGTCAAGGCCGCCGTCGACGAGGTTCTGGCGGATCACGCCGGGACCTTCCGGAAGCTCGCCAAGTGAAGGACCCCGAGTTTCTCGAGATCGAGGAGGTCCTGGAGCTGCACGCGCGCCAGATCCAGGCGTTTGGCGGCTCTCTCGGCCTCCGCGATCGGGGAATGCTCGAGTCGGCCCTCGCGATGCCAAGGGTCACCTTCGGCGGCGACTACGTCCACTCCGACCTCTTTGCCATGGCGGCGGCCTACGCCTTCCATGTCGCGGAGAACCAGCCGTTCGTCGACGGGAACAAGCGGACGGGGCTCGGCGCCGCGCTCGTCTTTCTCAGGCTCAACGGGTACCGGGTGGTCGATCCGGCCGAGTCGCTCTACGACGCGATGATCGCCATCGCCGAGCACCGGATGGACAAAGCCGGCCTGGCGGAGATCCTGCGAACCCTGGCGCGCCCCGTCGGCGACGAAGAGCCGTCCGGATAGTTCGGCCAGCACGTCACGTCGGCGGGCCTGCCTGGGCAGTCGCGCGGAATCGGGGACCCGAGAGGGAGTCCATGGCCTCCAGGCAAAGCCGCTGCGCCCGACCGGGAACGCGCCTCGCAGGCCCGCGGCAGCGGCCGCACCCGGGATGACTCTCGCCTGGTAGTGTACCAGGCGGGAGGGCCGAACTATGAAGGCGGTGATCTCCAGGCGGGCGCTGCTCGTCGTCGCGGCCGTCCTCGTGCTCCTGGTGGTGGCCTTCGTGGCGGGGGCGTGGGTCGGCGTCGACTGGGGCGGAAGCTTCTGTGGCTACCAGGTGCTGCCGCAGGCGAGCTCGAACGCGAGCCTGCTCCACCGGGAGCTGCTCTACCTGGACGCGGGCGACACGAAGGCGCTCCGGGAAGCGGTCGACATGGAGCTCGACGGAGAACTGCTCACGATCTGTCTGCTCACGAAGTCGCCGGCCGGGAGCTCTCGCGACGCCGTCGAGGCCGCTCGGCCGATCCTCCGGCGCATCGCCAGCTACCGGAAGGAGCGGCCACCTTCGTACTCGGCGACCTACGCGGCCGGGTTGGACGCGAGCGTCGCGAGGAGGCTCCAGGACTGCCTGGACGAGGCGGCGGCGTCGCCGCCGCCTCGATGAACCGAGCGTACCAGGTCGCTGGACGCGGCCTGCGAAGTCTGGACCCCGTCGGCTACCATCGCCCGCATGCCCGCTCCGTCCGCCACCGCCATCAGCTCGGCCACCTCAGCCGACGTCGACGCCATCGTCAGGCTCTGGGCGCTCGTCTTCCCGGAGTACGGCGACCCTCGCGCCCCGCAGCGCGCCCCGCGCGCCAGCGTCGAGCGGAAGCTGGCCTTCGGCGACGGGCTCTTCTGGGTGGCGGAGCGCGGGGGCGAGCTGGTGGGCACGGTGATGGCCGGCTACGACGGCCACCGCGGCTGGATCTACTCGCTCGGCGTCCACCCGTCGGCGCGCCGGCTCGGCCTGGGGCGCGAGCTCGCGGTCACGGCGGAGCGGGCGCTGGCGGCGCTCGGCTGCCCCAAGGTGAACCTGCAGGTCTTCGCGAGCAACGCGGCGGCGCAGGCCTTCTGGCGCCGGGCGGGGTGGGTGGAGGACGCGGTGCTGAGCTTCGGGAAGCGGGTCGGCTGATCCCGCGGCGTCCGGTCACCTCCGCGCCACGAAGAGCGTGTGGAGGCTCCGGCCGAGGAGGCCGCGCTCGTCGAACACCGTGGCGTGGGTGAGCCCGATGCCTTCGGTGCCGAGCGTGGTGCGGGCGGCCATCCCGACCCACTCGCCCTCGGGGTGTCGGTGGGGGTGGAGTCCAACGAACTCCGGCCCGCCCGCCGCGCCTCGGTGGACGCGGCGGGGGGCCGGTGGTGCAGCGCTCGGCCTTCCCCGGCGGACTACGACTTCGCGAGCGGCACCATCGCCTTCGAGAGCTCGGCGTACAGGTGGTAGCGCCGCTCCACGTGGGCCTGGGACGCCTCCAGGATCTCCTGGAAGCGGGCCGGGTCGGCCTTCTGCACCTGGCGGTAGCGGTTCTCGCCCTCGACGTAGCGCGCGAGCGGCAGCTGCGGCGCGGGCGAGTCGAGCTTGAGCGGGCTCTCGCCGGCGGCGGCGCGGCGGGGGTCGTAGCGGAAGAGCGGCCAGTAGCCGGTGTCCACCGCCAGCTCCTGGCGCAGGAGCCCCTGCTCCATCTCGATGCCGTGGGCGATGCAGTGGGCGTAGGCGATGACGAGCGACGGCCCCTTGAAGCTCTCGGCCTCCTGGATGGCCCGCACCGTCTGCGCGTCCTTGGCGCCCATCGCCACCGACGCCACGTAGACGTCGCCGTAGGTCATGGCCAGCATGGCCAGGTCCTTCTTGGGCGTCGTCTTGCCGGCGGTGGCGAACTTGGCGCTGGCGCCGGGCGGGGTGGCCTTGGAGGCCTGGCCGCCGGTGTTGGAGTAGACCTCGGTGTCGAGCACCAGGATGTTCACGTCGCGCCCGGAGGCGAGCACGTGGTCCAGGCCGCCGTAGCCGATGTCGTAGGCCCAGCCGTCGCCGCCGAAGATCCAGACGCTCTTCTTCACCAGGTAGTCCGCGATCGCCTCGAGGCGGCGCGCCTCGGGCCTCGTCGAGGCGGCGAGCTTCTGGCGCAGCGCCGCCACGCGCTCGCGCTGCCGCTGCACCCCGGCCTCGCTCGCCTGGTCGGCGCCGAGCAGCTCGGCGATGAGCGGCTCGCCGATCTCGCCGGCCAGCGCTCGCACCAGCTCGGCGGCCTGCTCGGCGTGCTTGTCGACGGCGAGCCGCATCCCCAGGCCGAACTCGGCGTTGTCCTCGAAGAGCGAGTTGGCCCAGGCCGGCCCGCGCCCGTCGGCGTTCTGGCAGTACGGCGTGGTCGGCAGGTTGCCGCCGTAGATCGACGAGCAGCCGGTGGCGTTGGCGACGAGCGCCCGGTCGCCGTAGAGCTGCGTCACCAGCTTGACGTACGGGGTCTGGCCGCAGCCGGAGCAGGCGCCGGAGAACTCGAAGAGCGGCTCGAGGAACTGCGTCCCCTTCACGTCGAGCTTCACCAGCGTCCGGTCGGCCTCGGGCAGCTTAAGAAAGTGCTCGAAGTTGGCCGCCTCGGCGGCGCGCAGCGGCGCCATCGGGGCGAGGGCCAGCGCCTTGCGCCCCGGCTCCGTCTTCGACTCGGCCGGGCAGATCTGCACGCACAGGTCGCACCCGGTGCAGTCCTCGGGCGAGACCTGGATGGTGTAGCGGGTGCCCTCGGCCCCGCCGCGGAGCGCCATCGACTTGAAGCCCTCGGGCGCGCCGGCCGCCGCGGCCGCCGGGTACTGCTTGGCGCGCAGGGCGGCGTGCGGGCAGATGAGCGCGCACTTGTTGCACTGGATGCAGAGCGAGGTGTCCCAGACCGGCACGTCGGTGGCGATGGCGCGCTTCTCCCAGCGCGTCGTCCCGAGCGGCCAGGTGCCGTCGACGGGGAAGGCCGAGACGGGCAGCAGATCGCCCTGGCCGGCCAGCATGACGGCGCTCACCCGCTTCACGAAGTCCGGCGCCGAGTCGGGCACCACCGGCGGGCGCGGCGCGCCCGTGAGGCGCGACGGCACCGCCACCTCCTCGAGGTGAGCCAGGGTGGCGTCCACCGCCTCGAAGTTCTTCCGGACCACCTCGGCCCCCTTGCGGCCGTAGGTCTTCTCGATCGCCTTCTTGATGTGGGCGATGGCCTGCTCGCGCGGCAGCACGCCGGAGAGGGCGAAGAAGCAGGTCTGCATCACGGTGTTGATGCGGCCGCCCATGCCGTTGTCGCGGGCCACCTTGAGGGCGTCGATGACGAAGAGGCGCAGCCTCCGGTCGACGACCTGCCGCTGCACCTCGAGCGGCAGGCGGTCCCAGACCTCGTCCCTGCCGAACGGGGCGTTGAGCAGGAACGTGGCGCCGGGCGCCGCCGCCTCGAGGACGTCGAGCTTCTCCAGGAAGCCGAACTGGTGGCAGGCGACGAAGCTGGCCTGCGTCACCAGGTAGGCCGAGCGGATGGGGCGCGGCCCGAAGCGCAGGTGGCTCACCGTGATGGAGCCAGACTTCTTCGAGTCGTAGACGAAGTAGCCCTGGGCGTAGTTGGGCGTGTCCTCGCCGATGATCTTGATCGAGTTCTTGTTGGCGCCGACGGTGCCGTCGGCCCCGAGGCCGTAGAAGAGGGCGCGCACCACCTCGGGCGGCTCGGTGCGGAACTCGGGGTCGTGTCTCAGCGACAGGTGGGTGACGTCGTCGACGATGCCGAGCGTGAAGCGGCGCTTCGGCGCGGTCTTGGCCAGCTCGTCGAGGGCGGCCTTGACCATGGCCGGCGTGAACTCCTTGGAGGAGAGGCCGTAGCGGCCGGCGATGACCGGCAGGTCGCGGCGGGCCGGGTCGGGCGACTCGCGCAGCGCGGCCACCACGTCCTGGTAGAGCGGCTCGCCGACGGCGCCAGGCTCCTTGGTCCGGTCGAGCACGGCGAGGCCGCGCACGGTAGCCGGCAGCGCCTCGAGGAAGCGCTCCACCGCGAAGGGCCGGTAGAGCCGGACCTTGAGGAGGCCCACCTTCTCGCCGCGGGCGACGAGGTGCTCCACCGCCTCGTGCGCCACCTCGGCGCCGGAGCCCATGATGACGAGCACGCGCTCGGCCTCGGGGTGGCCCACGTAGTCGAAGAGCCGGTAGCGGCGGCCCACGCGGGCGAAGAGCTCGTCCATGGCCGACTGCACCGCCTCGGGGCAGGCGAGGTAGAACGGGTTGCAGGCCTCGCGCGCCTGGAAGAAGGCGTCGGGGTTCTGGGCGGTGCCGCGCAGCACCGGCCGGTCCGGCGTGAGGGCGAGCGCGCGCTGCGCCAGCACCCGCTCCGGCGGCAGCAGCGCCCGCAGGTCGTCGTCGGCCAGCAGCTCGATCTTGGCCACCTCGTGCGAGGTGCGGAAGCCGTCGAAGAAGTGGAGGAAGGGCACCCGGCAGCGCAGCGTGGCGGCGTGGGCCACCAGCGCCAGGTCGTGCGCCTCCTGCACCGAGGCCGAGGCGAGCAGCGCGAAGCCGGTCTGGCGCACCGCCATGACGTCGGAGTGGTCGCCGAAGATCGAGAGCGCGTGGGTGGCGAGGGTCCGCGCCGTCACGTGCATGGCGAACGGCGTCAGCTCGCCCGCGATCTTGTACATGTTGGGGATCATGAGCAGCAGCCCCTGCGACGCCGTGAAGGTCGTCGTCAGGGCGCCGGCCTGGAGCGCGCCGTGGACCGCGCCGGCGGCGCCGCCCTCCGACTGCATCTCGGTCACCTGCGGCACCGTCCCCCAGACGTTCTGGCGCCCCTGGGCCGACCACTCGTCGGAGAGCTCACCCATCGGGGAGGAGGGGGTGATCGGGTAGATGGCGATCACCTCGCTCACGCGGTGCGCCACCGAGGCGGCCGCCTCGTTCCCGTCCATCGTCGCCATGCGCCGGTCTGCCATGTCTGCTGCTCCTTCGTGCCGCGTGGATGTGAAGAGGGTGAGAGGGCCGCGGCGCCCCTCGGGGGAGCGTCGCGGCGTCGGTGGTGCGTGGACGGCTAGGCGGCCTGGCGGAGCGACTGGCCTTCGTCGGGGCGGGCGCGACCGAGCAGCGTGGCCGCCGCGGCCACGAGGGCGATGACGGCGAGCGCCGCGCCGAGCCAGGCGAGCCCCTCGCCGAGCGACGGGGCGGCCGCGGCCGCCTGGGCGCCCTTCTCGTAGACCGGGACGAGGAAGCCGAGCACGTTGGTCTGCAGCCAGACCAGCACGGCGATGCAGGCGGTGAGCAGGACCGAGTGCTTCAGCGTGAAGCGGAAGATGTCCGACTCCTTGCCCACCAGCCCCACCGCCGCGGTGGCCACCGCCAACGACTGGGGCGAGATCATCTTCCCGCACACGCCGCCGGAGGTGTTGGCGGCGACCGTGATGACCGGGTCGACGCCGAGCTTGGTGGCGGTCACCTCCTGCAGCTTGCCGAAGAGGGCGTTGGTCGAGGTGTCCGAGCCGGTCATGAGCACGCCCAGCCAGCCGAGGAACGGCGCCAGCAGCGGGAAGGCCTGGCCGGTGGCGGCGAAGGCGTCGCCCAGGGCGTAGGCCATGCCCGAGAAGTTCATGATGTAGGCGAAGCCGAGGATGAAGCTGATGGTGACGATGGGGAAGCGGAGCGCCTTGAGCGTCTGGCCGAAGACCGCGAGCGCCACCTTCGGCGAGGCCCCCATCACCGGCATGGAGACGAGCGCGGCGAAGAGGATGGAGGTGCCGGCGGCCGAGAGGAGGGTGAAGCTGAAGGCGGCGGCCATCGGCTTGCCGGCGCGGATCACGGCGCCGTCGAGGCCCGGGATGGCGAGCTTGAAGAGCGCGGCGTGGTCGAGGGCCGCCTTCACCGGCTTGATGCCCCAGGCCGCCACGAAGAGGGAGAGGATGATGAACGGGGCCCAGGCGCGGAAGACCTGGCCGCCCGAGTAGCGCAGCTTCTCCTTGCCCTGGCTCGGCGCCTCGCCGGCGAAGCGCCAGGTCTGCCTCGGGTGCCAGACGCGCAGGAAGACGGTGAGCGCCACGATCGAGGCGATGGAGGCGATGATGTCGGGGAGGAGCGGGCCGAGGTAGTTGGAGGAGAGCCACTGGGCCACGGCGAAGGCGCCTCCGGAGACCAGCGCCGCCGGCCAGACCTCGAGGCCGCGCTTGAAGCCGGCCATGAGGACCACCAGGTAGAACGGGATGAGCACGCTCACGAAGGGCAGCGTGCGCCCCACCATCTGCGAGATGGCCATGGTGTCGACGCCGGAGACCTGGCCCGCCACCACGATGGGGATGCCGATGGCGCCGAAGGCGACCGGCGCGGTGTTGGCGATGAGGCACAGGCCGGCCGCGTAGAGCGGGTCGAAGCCGAGCCCCACCAGCATGGCGCCGGAGATGGCCACCGGCGCGCCGAAGCCGGCCGCGCCCTCCAGGAAGGCGCCGAAGGCGAAGGCGATGAGGAGCGCCTGCAGCCGCCGGTCGTCGGTGATGGAGGCGAGCGAGTTCTTCAGGACCTCGAACTGCCCGGTCTTGACCGAGAGGTTGTAGAGGAAGACGGCGGTGACCACGATCCAGGCCACCGGCCAGAGGCCGAAGAGCATGCCGTCGGCCGTGGCCAGCGCGGCGAGCTGCAGCGGCATGCCGAAGGCGGCCACGGCCACGCCGACGCCGAGCAGGACGGCCAGGATGGCGGTCCAGTGTCCCTTCATGCGCTTGATGGCGAGCGCCCAGAAGAGGAAGAAGAGGGGCACCGAGGCCGCCAGCGCGGACAGCGCGACGTTCCCCAGCGGGTTGGTGGCCATGGTCCAGGTCATGTGCGGGCTCTCCCGTGTGAGCGGCAGGAGCGCATTCTGCGGTGGCCCGCGGGCCACCCCGCCGGCAATCGGGCGAGCGGGCGCCTGACGTGGCCTCCGGTCGAAATCGGGGGGCGAGCGGCGCGGACGGCGCGGCGCGTCGGACGGCGCGCGGGCGGGGGAGGCTACAGGCCGAGCGCGGCCCGCAGCCGGGTGAGGTGGCGGCGGCTCACCGGCACGGTGTGCCGCGACTTGGTGGTGATGACGGCCAGCGAGTTGTCCGCGAGGTTGATCTCGTCGATGCGGTCGACGTTGACGAGGTGCTGCTTGTGGCAGCGCAGCAGCCCGGTGCGCGCCTCGAGCACGTTGAGCGTCAGCTCGGTGAAGTACTCGCCCTGCTGCGTCACCACGAAGACGCCCGCCTCGCCCGACCTCACCAGCTCCACGTCGCCCACGGCGATGAGCTTGATGGAGCGGCCGGCCAGGCAGGGGATGCGGGTGATGGCCGGCGGCGCCACCGGGGGCGCCTCGCGCCGCCCGCCCGCCAGCGCCCGCTCGAGCTTGTCGAGCGCCAGCGCCAGCCGCTCCGGCTCCACCGGCTTCAGCACGTAGTCCACGGCGGACTCGTCGAAGGCCTTCACCGCGAACTCGTCGTGGGCGGTGACGAAGACGACGGCCGGCGTCAGCTCCTCGTCGAGCATGCCGAGCAGCTCGAAGCCGCTCACGTCGGGCATCTGCACGTCGAGGAAGAGGGCGTCGGGCCGCTCGCGCCGCAGCGCCTGCAGCGTCTCGAGGGCGTTGCCGCAGCTCGCCACCACCTCGACCCGGCCGGTCTCGGTGAGCAGCTGCGCCAGCTCCTCGCGGGCCAGCGGCTCGTCGTCGACGATGAGGGCACGGATCATGCGCTGGCTCCCGCGGAGGCGGCGCCAGGATAGCGGCCGGCGCCGGGCGGCTCCAGGCGCGCCCCGGGCGGAGCGCGCGACCGGTCGTGGACGCGCCCCGACCGGTCGAGGGCGGCCGGCGACCGGCGGCGCCCGGGGCCGGCTTGCGGCGGCGCGGGCGGCGGGCGCATGCTCGGCGCGCTCCCCGCGGAGCGCACATGACGCCGATCCTCGTCTCGCTCATCGAGGCGATGGCCGTGTTCCTGGTCATCTCCTTCGTCTACTGCTCCTCGCCGGCCCTCCCGCTGGCGCGCGCCGCGCGCCTGCCGCGCCGCTCCAAGGTGAGCATCTTCGTCTTCTTCACCGCGGTCACCGTCATGGGGACCTACCTGGGCATCCGGCTGCCGAACGGCGTCATCGCCAACACCCGCGGCGTCGGCTCGGTGCTGGCCGGGCTGCTCGGCGGCACGCCGCTCGGCCTGGCGGTGGGGCTCACGGCCGGCCTGCACCGGCTCACGCTGGGCGGCGTCACGGCCCTCTCCGGCTGCATCGGCACCACCGTCGAGGGGCTGCTCGGGGGCCTGGTGCGCCGGGCGCTGGCCGGCCGCCCCGACCGGCTCATGACCTGGCAGACCGCCGGCCTCACCACGCTCGCCGGCGAGGTGCTGCACCAGCTCGGCGTGGTGGCGCTCGCCCCCTCGGTCGCCGAGGGGCTCGAGATCGTGAAGATCATCGGCCCGCCCATGATCGTGGCCAACACGCTCGGCTCGGCCGCCTTCATGGTCGTCTTCCACAACCGCGCCGCGCTGGTGGACCGGATCTCGGCCGCCTCCTCGGCGCTGGCGCTGCGCATCGCCGACCGGACGCTCGGCCTCATGGCCCGCGGCTACGGCCCGCAGACGGCCGGCCCGCTCGCCACCATCATCCGCGAGGAGACCGGCGTCGGCGCGGTGGTGGTGACCGACCTCGAGAAGGTGATGGCCTTCGACGGCGTCGGCTCGGACCACCACCTGCCGGGGAGCGACATCAGCTCGCCCTGGACCCGCCGCGCGCTCGCCACCGGGCAGGTGGCCTTCGCCGACGGCGTCCACGACCACTACGACTGCCGCATCTCGCCCACCTGCCCGCTCTCCTCGGTGGTGGTGGTGCCGCTGCAGCTCGACGGCGTGGTCGTCGGCACGGTGCAGCTCATGGAGGCGGGGCGGCAGCGCTTCCGCACCACCAACCGGCGGCTCGGCGAGGGGCTGGGCGCGCTCCTCTCCAGCCAGCTCGTCCAGGCGCGCTACCAGGAGCAGAAGACGCTGCTGGTGGTCTCGGAGCTGAAGCTCCTGCAGGCGCAGGTGGCGCCCCACTTCCTCTTCAACGCGCTCAACGCCATCGTCGCGGTGACCCGCACCGACCCGAAGCGCGCCCGCGAGCTGCTCATCCACCTGTCGCGCTTCTTCCGCCAGAACCTGAAGCGCTCCGGCGACGTCTCCACGCTCTCGGAGGAGCTGGCCCACGTCCGCTCCTACCTCGAGATCGAGAAGGCCCGCTTCCAGGACCGGCTCTCGGTGGAGACCGACGTCGACGAGGCGCTGCTCGGCCTCAGGGTGCCCACCTTCACGCTCCAGCCGCTCATCGAGAACGCCATCAAGCACGGCATCTCGCGCTCGCCCAACCCCGGCCGGGCCACCATCCGCGCCTACCGCAAGGACGACACGGTCCTCATCGACATCGAGGACGACGCCGGCGCCTACGTGCACCGCGACTGGCGGCAGACCGGCCTCGGCATGAAGATCGTCGACAAGCGCATCAAGAACCTGCTGGGCGACGCCTACGGCATCACCGTCCACTGCGTCCCGCAGGAGCTGACGCGCGTCACCGTCCGCCTGCCCGCCGAGGGGCTGGGCGCCGTAGCCAGCTGACCGCCCCGCCGGTCACCCCGCCTTCCCGGCCGTTCGCCCGGCCCGGCCGACCGTTGTCGAGGTCGTCGCCGGAGCCCCCGGCTCCCCGTGCTCCACTGCCCCTGCCCCGCGCCGAGGCGGCCGGGGCGGAACGAGGAGCCGGCCATGACCACCCGCGCCGACCGCGCCGCACTGCCCCAGGCCTACCGGGAGCTCCACGACGAGCTGGCCCGCTCCCTGCCGCCGGAGCGGCTCGTCACCGACCCGCTGCGCACGCTCGCCTACGGCACCGACGCCAGCTTCTACCGGCTGGTGCCCAAGGTGGTGGTGCAGGTCCGCTCCGCCGAGGAGGTGGCCGACGTGCTCCGCGCCGCCAGCCGCCAGGGGCTCGGCTGCACCTTCCGCGCCGCCGGCACCAGCCTCTCCGGCCAGGCGGTGAGCGACTCGGTGCTGGTGCAGGTGGCCGGCGGCTTCCGCCGCGCCCAGGTGCTCGACGGCGGCCAGCGCATCGTCCTCGAGCCGGGCGTCATCGGCGCCGAGGCCAACGCGCTGCTCGCCCCCTACGGCCGCAAGATCGGCCCCGACCCGGCCTCCATCGGCGCCGCCATGGTGGGCGGCATCGCCGCCAACAACGCCTCCGGCATGTGCTGCGGCACGGCGCAGAACAGCTACCGCACCGTCGAGAGCCTGAAGCTGGTGATGGCCGACGGGACGCGGCTCGACACCGCGTCGGCCGAGTCGCGCGCCGCCTTCGCGCTGCGCTGGGGCGACCTGCTCCGCGGCCTCGGCGCCATCCGCGCGGAGATCCTGGCCGACCCGGCGCTCTCGGCCCGCATCCGCGAGAAGTACCGGGTCAAGAACACCACCGGCTACGGGCTCAACTCCTTCGTCGACTTCGACGACCCCTTCGACATCCTCTCGCACCTGCTCATCGGGTCGGAGGGGACGCTCGCCTTCATCGCCGAGATCACCTACGCCACGGTCGAGGAGCACGCCCACAAGGCGAGCGCGCTCGTCCTCTTCCCCACGCTCGGCGACGCCGCCCACGCCACCCAGCGGCTCAGGACCGGCCAGGTGGCCGCCGTGGAGCTCATGGACCGGCGCTCGCTGCGCGCCGTGGAGGGGCGGCCCGGCCTGCCGCCGGTGCTGAAGACGCTGCCCGAGGCGGCCTGCGCCCTGCTCGTGGAGGTGCGCGCCGCCAGCCCCGAGGCGCTGGTGCGCCGCATCGAGGAGGCGCAGGCGCTCGTGGCCGGCGTGCCGACGCTCGGGCCGGTCCACTTCACCGCCGTGAAGGCCGAGTACGAGGTGCTCTGGGACGTCCGCCGCGGCCTCTTCCCGGCGGTGGGCGCCTCCCGCAGGCTCGGCACCACCGTCGTCATCGAGGACGTCGCCTTCCCCATGCAGCACCTGGCGGACGGCGTCCTGGCGCTGCAGGACCTGCTCCTGGAGCACGGCTACGACGAGGGGATCATCTTCGGCCACGCCCTCGACGGGAACGTCCACTTCGTCTTCACCCAGGACTTCGGGCCGGACGCCGAGGTGGCGCGCTACCGCCGCTTCATGGAGGCGGTCTGCGCGCTGGTGGTCGACCGCTTCGACGGCGCCCTGAAGGCGGAGCACGGCACCGGCCGCAACGTGGCCCCGTTCGTGGAGCGCGAGTGGGGGCGCGCCGCCTACGCGCTGATGCGGCGGGTGAAGCGACTCTTCGACCCGGCCGGCATCCTCAACCCCGGCGTCATCCTCAACGACGACCCCGACTGCTTCGTGAAGCAGCTGAAGCCGCTGCCGCCGGCCCACGCGCTGGTGGACCGCTGCATCGAGTGCGGCTTCTGCGAGCCCAAGTGCGCCTCGCGCCACCTGACGCTCTCGCCGCGCCAGCGCATCGCGGTGCGCCGGCAGGTGGCCCGGCTGCGCGCCTCGGGCGAGGAGCCGGAGCGGCTGGCCCGGCTCGAGGCCGACTACCAGTACCAGGGGCTCGACACCTGCGCCGCCGACGGCCTGTGCGCCACCGCCTGCCCGGTCTCCATCGACACCGGCAAGCTGACCAAGGCGCTGCGCGCCGAGCAGCGCGGCCCGCTGGCGCGCGGGGTGGCCGCCGCCGTGTCGGCCCACTACGGCGGCGCCGTCGAGGCGGCCCGGGCCGGCTTCGGCGCGGCGTCGGCCCTCCACGGCGTCCTCGGCGACCAGGTGCTGGGCGGCCTGGCGAGCACGCTCCACGGCGCCTCGAGCGGCCTGGTGCCGCTCTGGAGCCCGCACCTGCCGCGCCCGGCCCGCACCGGTCCGCTCGAGGACGTGGTGAAGGGGCGCGACCGCCAGGTGATCTACTTCCCGGCCTGCATCACGCGCACCTGGGGCGCGGCGCGCGGCGCCGCCGACCACCGGGGCGTCACCGCCGCCATGCTCTCCATCCTGGAGAAGGCCGGCTACGACGTCCTCTTCCCGCGCCAGCTCGCCTCGCTCTGCTGCGGCCTCACGCTCGAGTCGAAGGGCTTCCCGGAGCTGGCCGACCAGAAGTGCGCCGAGCTCGAGGCGGAGCTGAAGGAGCGGAGCGAGGGCGGCCGCATCCCGGTGCTGTGCGACACCAGCCCCTGCATCCAGCGGATGCGCGCGAAGTTCGACCCGGCCCTCCGCATCTGGGAGCCGGCCGAGTTCATCCACGAGTTCCTCATGGACCGGCTGCGCTTCGAGAAGAAGGCCGGGTCGGTGGCCGTCCACGTCACCTGCAGCACGCAGAAGCTGGGGCTCGGCGCCCGGCTCCAGGCGGTGGCCGAGGCCTGCGCCGAGCGGGTGGTGGTCCCGCCCGCCGGCTGCTGCGCCTTCGCCGGCGACCTGGGGCTCAAGGTGCCCGAGCTGAACGCCCACGCGCTCTCCGGCCTGCGCGAGCGGGTGCAGGGCTGCGAGGCCGGCTACTCCAACAGCCGCGGCTGCGAGATCGGCCTCTCGCAGCACGGCGGCATCCCGTACCAGTCCATCGTCTACCTGGTCGACCGGTGCACCGCGCCGGCCGCCGTGGAGGTCTCCCCGTGAAGTGCCTGGTGCTCAACTGCGGCAGCTCCTCCGCCAAGTTCGCGGTCGTCGACGCCCAGGCCGGCCGCGAGCTGGTCTCCGGCCTGGCCCAGCGGCTCGGCACGCCCGAGGCGACGCTCGACGTGAAGCTGAACGGCGCCACCGAGCGCCGGCCCATCCCCGGCGCCGGCCACGACGGCGCGCTGCGCGCCTCGCTCGAGCTGCTGCGCGAGCAGGGGCTGGCCGACGGGCTGCGCGGCGTGGGCCACCGGGTGGTGCACGGCGGCGCCAGGTTCTCCGGCTCGCGCCTCGTCGACGACGAGGTGCTCGGCCGCATCGAGGCCTGCATCCCGCTCGGCCCGCTCCACAACCCGCCCAACCTCCTCGGCATCAAGGTGGCCCAGGAGCTCCTGCCCGGCCTGCCGCAGGTGGCGGTCTTCGACACGGCCTTCCACCAGACCATGCCCTCGCGCGCCTACCTCTACCCGGTCCCCTACGACTGGTACGAGCAGCACCAGGTGCGCCGCTACGGCTTCCACGGGACGAGCCACCGCTACGTGGCGCAGCAGGCGGTGCGCCAGCTCGGCCTGCACCCCGACGACCACGCCATCGTCACGGCCCACCTCGGCAACGGCTGCTCCTGCGCCGCGGTGCGCGACGGCCGCAGCGTCGACACGACCATGGGGCTGACGCCGCTCGAGGGGCTGGTGATGGGCACCCGCAGCGGCTCCATCGACCCGGCCATGATCGGCCACATGGGGCGCGCCCTCGGCCTCGAGGCCGAGCAGGTGCTCGACCTGCTCAACAAGAAGTCGGGCCTCCTCGGCCTCTCCGGCCTCTCCAACGACATGCGCACGCTGCAGGAGGCGGCGCTCGCCGGCCACGACCGGGCGCGGCTGGCCATCGACGTCTTCTGCTACGTGCTCGCCAAGTCGATCGCCGCGCTGGTGGTGCCGCTGCGCCGGCTCGACGCCCTCGTCTTCACCGGCGGCATCGGGGAGAACTCGGCGGCGGTGCGCGCCGCGGTGCTCGCCGAGCTGCGCTTCCTCGGGCTGGTGGTCGACCCGGCCGCCAACAGGGCGCACGGCCGCGAGCAGGGCGGGCGCATCACCCTCGGCTCGCTCCCCATGGCCGCCGTCGTCCCCACCAACGAGGAGCTGATGATCGCCATGGACACCGCCGAGATCGTGGCGTCGGTGTCCCGCGCCGTCGCCTGACCCCGCCGTCCGAAGCCCACGCAGGAGAGCCCGCATGCCCCGCACGCTGCTCGTCGCCCCCGCCGGCCGCCAGGTCGGCCTCACCACCGTCTGCCTCGGCCTGGTCCGCGCCTTCGACCGGCTCGGCACGCGCGTCGCCTTCGTCCGCCCGCTGGCCGGCGACGGCGACGAGCGCTCCCGCGCGCTCGTGAAGCTGGTGGCCGGCGTGGCGCCGCCCGCCCCGGTGCCGCGCGGCGTGGTGGAGGAGCTGCTCGCGGCCGGCGACGACCAGACGCTCCTGGAGCAGGTGGTGGCCGCCTGCGCCCGCGCCGCCGAGGGGGCCGAGGTGCTGGTGGTGGAGGGGATGGCGCCCGAGCCGGGCATCGTCTGGTCGAGCCGGGTCAACGCCCTGATGCTCAAGGCGCTCGACGCCGAGCTGGTGCTGGTCGGCGCGCCGGGCGAGGCGAGCGCCGCCGAGGCGGCCGCCGCCGTGGCCATCGCGGCCCGCGGCTACGGCGCGCAGGAGGGGCGGGTGCGCTCCGTCATGAACCGCGTCTGCGCGGGCCTCGACGCCCACCGCGCCGCCCTCGAGGCCGAGCGGCTGCGGCCGCTGGCGGTGCTGCCCTGCCGCGGCGAGCTGCAGGCGCCGCGCCTCGCCGACCTGGCCGCGGCCCTCTCGGCCCGCGTGCTCCACCGGGGCGACCTCTCGCGCCGGCGCGTGCGCGACGTGGTGCTCTGCGCCATGACGGTGCAGAACGCGGTGAAGGCCTTCCGGCCCGGCGCGCTCCTCATCACCCCGGGCGACCGCTCCGACGTCATCACCGCGGCGGCCCTCGCCGCCCAGGGCGGCCTGCCGCTCGCCGGCCTGCTCCTCACGGGCGGGCTCGAGCCGGAGCCGCGCATCCTGGAGCTCTGCCGCGACGCGCTCGCCGGCGGCCTCCCCATCCTGGCGGTCGAGGCCGGCAGCTTCGACGCCGCGAGCCGCGTGGCCAGGCTCGACCCGGCCATCCCGGCCGACGACGCCGAGCGGGCCGACGCCGCCGCCACCTTCGTGGCCGACCGGCTCGACCAGGCGTGGCTGAAGGAGCTGGCCGGCACGCCGCGCGCCCCGCGCCTCTCGCCCCCCGCCTTCCGCCACGGGCTGGTCGAGGCGGCCCGCGCCGCCGGCAAGCGGATCGTGCTGCCGGAGGGGGCCGAGCCGCGCACGCTCGCCGCCGCCGCCATCGTGGGGCAGCGCGGCATCGCCCGCTGCGTGCTGCTCGGCGATCCGGCCGAGATCCGGGAGTCGGCGCGCAAGCACGGCGTGGCGCTCCACCCCTCGACCGAGATCGTCGACGCGGCGGCGGTGGCGCCGCGCTACGTCGACGCGCTCGTGGCCCGGCGCAAGGCGAAGGGGATGACGCCCGCGCAGGCCGACCAGGAGCTGACCGACCCGATCATGGTCGGCACCATGATGATGGCGCTCGACGAGGCCGACGGCCTCGTCTCCGGCGCGGTCCACACCACCGCCCACACCATCCGGCCGGCGCTCCAGATCATCAAGACCGTGCCCGGCTGCAACCTGGTGTCGAGCGTCTTCTTCATGTGCCTGCCCGACCAGGTGCTGGTCTTCGGCGACTGCGCCGTCAACCCGAACCCCACCGCCGAGCAGCTGGCCGACATCGCCATCCAGAGCGCCGACTCGGCCGCCGCCTTCGGCATCCCGCCGCGCGTGGCCATGCTCTCCTACTCGACCGGCGCGAGCGGCGCCGGCGAGGAGGTGGAGAAGGTGAAGAAGGCCACGGCGCTGGCGCGCGCCGCCCGCCCCGACCTCGCCATCGACGGCCCGCTCCAGTACGACGCCGCGGTGATGCCCGACGTGGCCCGCACCAAGATGCCCGGCTCCAAGGTGGCCGGGCAGGCGACGGTCTTCGTCTTCCCGGACCTCAACACCGGCAACGTCACCTACAAGGCGGTGCAGCGGAGCGCCAACGTGGTGAGCATGGGGCCGATGCTGCAGGGGCTGGCGAAGCCGGTGAACGACCTCTCGCGCGGGTGCCTGGTGGAGGACATCGTCTTCACCGTCACGCTCACCGCCGTCCAGGCGGAGCGGTCGAAGCGTCGGCCGGCCCCGCGCGAGCCGTAAGCGGGCGTTCCTCCCCGATGGGCGTTGCCCGGCGCCGGCCTTCCGATGAGTGAAGGCCGCACCGAGCCGGGCACCGCTCGGAGGAGGATCCATGAGCACGCTCACGCCCCGCGAGCAGCGGGAGATCGCCCTCGCCAACCAGTCGGGCCGGGGGCCGGTGGTCTTCGTCCACGGCCTGTGGCTCCTCGCCGGCAGCTGGGACCGCTGGCGCCGCCGCTTCGAGGAGGCGGGCTACGCCACGCTGGCGCCGAGCTGGCCCGACGACCCGGAGACGGTCGAGGAGGCGCGCCTCCACCCCGAGGTCTTCGCCCGCAAGCGGGTGGAGCAGGTGAGCGCCCACTTCGCCGACGCCATCCGCCAGCTCGCCACGCCGCCCGCCGTCGTCGGACACTCCTTCGGCGGCCTCATCGCCCAGCGGCTCGCCGGCGAGGGGCTGGCCACCGCCACCGTGGCCATCGACCCGGCGCCGTTCCGCGGGGTGCTGCCGCTGCCGCTCTCGGCGCTCAAGTCGGCCCTCCCGGTGCTCGGCAACCCGGCCAACTGGGGGCGGGCCGTGGCGCTCACCTACGAGCAGTTCCGCTTCGGCTGGGGCAACGCGCTCGATGAGGAGGAGGCCTGGCAGCTCTTCCGCGCCTACTCGGTGGCCGCGCCCGGCGCGCCGGTCTTCCAGGCGGCCACCGCCAACGTGAACCCGTGGACCGAGGCGCGCGTCGACACCGCCAACCCGGAGCGCGGGCCGCTGCTCCTCGTCTCGGGCAACGAGGACAACACCGTCCCGCCCGCCATGACGAGGGCCGCCTACCAGCGGCAGCGGCACAACCCCGGCATCACCGAGCTCGTCGAGCTGCCCAACCGCGGCCACTCGCTCACCATCGACGCCGGCTGGCGCGAGGTGGCCGACGTGGCGCTCGCCTTCGTCAGGCGGCACCACGCCGTCCGCTCGGCCGCCGAGCCGCTCGGGGAGGTGGCGCCGCGCCGGGACGAGGGGGAGCCGGCCCAGCCGTGAGCGGGGAGGGGGCGGCCCTGTCCGGGCGAGAACATTTCTCAGGGACTTGATTCAGATCAAGGCGACGACGAAATCGCGCACCATATTCTGACGCCATGCTGAGACACGGTGTCAGCGAGAAGCCGGAGCCGAGGCCCCGCCTCTTCATGCGTCCCCAGCCGCCGGCCTGCTGCGCCGGCAAGGCTCAGCGGCGCACCCGGCTCGTCCTGCTGCTCATCCTGGCGGTGCTGGCGCTGGCCCCGCTTCTTGCCCGCATGACACCGCCCGACCCGCAGCCCGCACCGGCCGCTCGCGCCTCGACAAGATGACCTAGGTCAATACATTCCGACGCAGTCCACGCAAGGATGGCGCGCACGAGTTGCGCGCCGTTCCGCCGCCGTACTCTCGGGGGGTACAGGTCGAGCATGGACAACCTCGCGTCTGGACTGGCTGGGCCACAAGCGGTTCGCGCTGCTGGGCGGGTCAAGGGGACCCTTCTCATCGCGCGGCTCAGGTACCTCGCGACCCGGGGGCCGGAGAGCCGGGAGCGGGTGCTGCGCCACCTGACCGCCGCCGATCAGGTGGTGGTGCGCGGCGTGGTGCTGCCGAGCTCCTGGTATCCGGCCGACCTGCTCCTGCGGCTCGAGATGACCATCGCCGCGGTGCTGGCGCGCGGCGACCGGACCCGCGTCTTCGTCGACATGGGGCGCTGCTCCGCCGACACCAACCTCTCGCCGGGCGGCGTGCAGCGCCCCTACCTGCGCGAGGGCGACCCGCACTTCCTCCTGCGCAACGTGCCGCGCATGTACTCGTCGCAGCACTCGAGCGGCCACCGCACCTGCGACGTCACCGGCCCGCGCTCCGCCGTCATCCGCAGCCACGAGTGCGCCGACACCACCACCGACGACTGCCTCACCACCGTCGGCTGGCTGGAGCAGGCCATCGTGCTCTCCGGCGGCAAGGGCGTGCGCGTCGTGGAGACGCAGTGCATGGCCCGCGGTGCCGCGTGCTGCGAGTACCGCTGCGACTGGAACGGGTAGTCGCCGACCGCCCCGGCCGGCGCGTCGCCAGCGCGCCCCGCCGCCGGGTAGCATGACCGGCATGTGGTCCCTCGAGCCCCGCAGCGACGTGGAGCGGCTCAGCGCCGCGCTGGCGCTCGTGGCGGCCGTGGCCGGCGCGGTCCAGCTCGAGGAGCTGGGCGATCGGCTGCGCCGCGAGGAGCACCGGGCCTGGTGGGCCTCGAACGGCCGCGACGTGGTCAACGCGGCGGCGCTGCTCGTCATCTCCGGGGCGCTCATGCTGCGCGGCTTCCCCGGCCCGGCGGCGCTGGTGGCGGGCGGCCTGCTCACGCTCGCGCTCACCGGCGTCTGCGTCGTCGAGGGGAAGCTCCCGGCGCGCGCCCACCCGCGGCTCCTGGCGCTCGCGGCCGCGCTGCTCCTCGCGCTGCCCCTCCTCGCCTGGCCGTCCGGCGTGGCCGCCGGGCTCGGCCGGCTCGCCGCCGCGCTCTTCCCCGGCTGACGGGCGCGCCACGCCACCCCGAAATGGAGACGGGGCCGCCGGTCGCCCGGCAGCCCCGCCCTGAACCCTCGCGAGAGGGGGTCGGCTACATCATGCCGCCCATGCCGCCCATCCCGCCCATGCCGCCGCCCATGTCCGGGGCGCCGCCCTTCTCGTCCTTCGGCTTGTCGGCGATCATGGCCATGGTGGTGAGCATCAGCGAGGCGACCGACGCGGCGTTCTGCAGCGCCGAGCGGCTCACCTTGGTCGGGTCGATGACGCCGGCCTCGACCAGGTCCTCGTACTCGCCGGTGGCGGCGTTGAAGCCGAAGGCGTCCTTGCCCTCCTTCACCTTGTTGACCACGATGGCCGCCTCGTAGCCGCCGTTCGCCGAGATCTGGCGGAGCGGCTCCTCGACGGCGCGGCGCACGATGTCGAGGCCGAACTTCTCGCCCTCGAGCACCTTGAGCGCCTCGAGCGCCTTGACGCAGCGCAGGTAGGCGACGCCGCCGCCGGGGACGATGCCCTCCTCGACCGCCGCGCGGGTGGCGTGGAGCGCGTCCTCGACGCGGGCCTTCTTCTCCTTCATCTCGGTCTCGGTGGCCGCGCCGACGTTGATGACGGCGACGCCGCCGACCAGCTTGGCGAGCCGCTCCTGCAGCTTCTCGCGGTCGTAGTCGGAGGTGGTGTCCTCGATCTGGGCGCGGATGGTCTTCACCCGGGCCTCGATGTCCTCCTTCTTGCCGTGGCCGTCGACGATGGTGGTGTTGTCCTTGTCGACCGTGATCCGCTTGGCGCGGCCCAGGTCCTTCAGGGTCACCTGCTCGAGCTTGAGGCCGAGCTCCTCGGCGATCATCTTGCCGCCGGTGAGGGTGGCGATGTCCTCGAGCATGGCCTTGCGGCGGTCGCCGAAGCCCGGGGCCTTGACGGCGCAGACGTGCAGCGTGCCGCGCAGCTTGTTGACCACCAGGGTGGCCAGGGCCTCGCCCTCGGTCTCCTCGGAGACGATGAGCAGGGGCTTGCCGGCGCGGGCGATCTGCTCCAGCAGCGGGAGCAGGTCCTTCATGTTCGAGATCTTCTTCTCGTTGATGAGGATGTAGGCGTCGTCGAGGACCGCCTCCATGCG
The DNA here is from genome assembly GCA_035719085.1 of Anaeromyxobacteraceae bacterium. Lineage (GTDB taxonomy): Bacteria > Myxococcota > Myxococcia > Myxococcales > Anaeromyxobacteraceae > JADKCZ01. The sequence goes on along the minus strand of DASTGK010000310.1, from coordinate 410 downwards.
CTCGGCGTCGGTGACGAAGTAGGGCGAGAGGTAGCCGCGGTCGAACTGCATGCCCTCGACCACGTCGAGCGTGGTCTCGAGGCCCTTCGCCTCTTCGACCGTGATCACGCCCTCCTTGCCCACCTTCTCCATCGCCTCGGCGATGATGTTGCCGATGGTGGCGTCGCCGTTGGCGGAGATGATGCCGACCTGGGCGATCTCCTTGGGGTCCTTGGTGGGCTTCGAGAGCTTCTCGAGCTTCTCCACCACGAACTCCACGGCCTTGTCGATACCGCGCTTGATCTCCATCGGGTTGTGGCCGGCCGCGACGAGCTTGGCGCCCTCGCGGTAGATGGCCTGGGCCAGCACGGTGGCGGTGGTGGTGCCGTCGCCGGCGACGTCGGAGGTCTTGGAGGCGACCTCCTTCACCA
>DASTGK010000309.1:0-6170 GCA_035719085.1 Anaeromyxobacteraceae bacterium | reverse complement strand
GAGGAGCGCGCCCGCGACGCCTTCGCCGACGGGACGCGGCTCGAGGCGGCCGGCGACGCGGCCGGCGCCGCCGCGGCCTTCGACGCGGCCTTCCAGGCCAACCCGAAGCTCCACTGGGCCGCCTTCGACGCCGGGCTCATGTACGAGCGGCTCGGCGACGAGGGGCGCGCCCGCGCCGCCTACGACAAGGCCATCGAGGCCAACCCGGCCTTCGCCCCGGCCGCGCAGAACCTGGTGCGGCTGCGGATCCGGCAGGGCCAGGCGGCCGACGCCGAGAAGGAGCTGCGGGAGCGGCTGGCGCAGGCCGACGGCGTGGCGCTGCGCGTCGGGCTCGCCGAGCTCCTGCTCGCCTCCGGCCAGGTGGAGGGGGCCGAGACCGAGTGCCGCGCCGCCCTCAAGGCCGACGAGAAGAACACCCCGGCGATGGTGGTGCTGGCCACCGCCTACGCCAGGAAGAAGCGGTTCGAGCTCGCCCGCATGGTCCTCGAGAACGCCCGGCAGGTCGACGCCGGCGACCCGAGCGTCTGGAACCGCCTCGGCTTCGTCGAGCTGTCCCTCGGCAACCGGCCGCAGGCCTTCGAGCACTTCAAGACCGCGGCCGGGCTGCGCCCCGACTACCCGGAGGCGCACGCCAACTACGGCGCCATGCTGGCCGACGCCGACGACTTCGCCGGCGCGGTCCAGGAGCTGGAGCTCGCGGTGAAGTACGCGCCGCGCGCGGCCGGCGCCTGGCTCGATCTCGGCAACGCCTACCGCGGGCTGCAGCAGTTCGAGAAGGCCGAGGACGCCTACAAGAAGGCGCTCGAGCTCGACCCGACGCTCAACGAGGCCAACTTCGACCTCGCCGTGCTCTACCTCGACGTCGAGAAGGCCGGCCTGCCGACGCTCCAGCGGCTCGAGCAGGGGCTGGCCCACTTCGACACGTTCGAGAAGGCGGGCGGCAAGGAGCCGCGCGTCGCCGAGTACCGCAAGGACGCGGCCCGCGCCGTCGACCGCGAGAAGAAGCGGCTGGCCCGCGAGGAGAAGGACCGGCTGCGCCGCGAGGCCGAGGCCAAGCGGAAGGCGGAGGAGGAGGCCAAGCGCGCCGCCGAGGAGGCCGCCAAGGTCGAGGCGGCACGCCTGGCAGCGGAGAAGGCGGCCGCCGAGGAGGCTGCCAAGGTCGAGGCCGCGCGCGTCGAGGCGGAGAAGGCCGCCGCCGCGGAGGCCGAGAAGGCTCGCCTCGAGGCGGAGAAGGCTGCGGCACCCGTGGCGCCGGCGCCGGCTGCGGCTCCGGCTCCGGCTGCGGCACCCGCGGCGGCACCGGCTGCGGACGCGTCGGCTGCCCCCTCACCCCAGCCCTCTCCCCCGGTGGGGGAGAGGGAGCAGAACGCGTTGCCGGCTGCGGCTCCGACGCCGGCGGCCGAAGCCGCGACGGCGGCGGCACCGGCAGCGGCAGCAGTAACCGCACCGGCAGCCGCAGCGGCACCGGCACCGGCACCGGCAGCGGTGACAGCACCGGCTGCGGAAGCGGCAGCGGCACCCGCGGCGGCACCGGCAGCGGTGACCGCACCGGCTGCGGAAGCGGCAGCAGCACCCGCAGCGGCACCGGTCGCACCGGCTGCCGACGCGGCACCTGCGGCGGCGGCGGCGGCACCTGCCGCGACCCCCGCGGCCGAGCCGGCCAAGGTCGATCCGACCCCCCCGCCGGCGGCCCAGCCTGGTGAGGAAAGGAGCGACAAGTGAAGGATCTCCGCTCGCTTGTGGCCGTCTCGGCGGCCGTGCTAACCATCGTGGCGGCCGCTCCGGCGCAGGCTCAGACGGCGCCGGACGCGCGCAGCAAGAAGGCGGCACCGCAGAAGATCCTCCGGCTGGAGGAGATGAAGGTCGAGGGCCGGATCCAGAAGCCTCAGGCGATGTTCCTGATGCCTCGAGCCAACCTGAACTACGGGGAGCTCGATCGCTGGGAGCCGGTCCTCCCCAAGGTCGTGCAGGCCGTCCAGAAGGCTCCGTTTTAGCGTCGTCGATCGGGTCGGTTCGAAGGAGCGGGTGAAAGCGCGATGGCGGCTCAGACGTCCAAGGTGCTCCGGGTCGGCGTGATCCAGGGTGGGAAGATCGTCGAGGAGCGCGTCATCCCCGCGCGCCAGCCGATCTCGATCGGCTCCTCCACCAAGAACACCATCGTCGTTCCGCAGTCGAACCTGCCGGCCTCCTTCACCGTCTTCGCCTGGCAGGGCGAGCGCTACCAGCTCCGCTTCGAGGAGGGGATGGACGGCCGCATCCAGGGGGCCCAGGGCGCCGCCGACTTCGGCGCGCTCGTCTCCCAGGGGCTCGCCAGCAAGGAGGGGCGCGTCTACGGCGTCCCGGTCGGCGAGGACCAGCGCGGCAAGGTGGTCATCGGCGAGGTGACGCTGCTCTGGCAGTTCGTCACGCCGCCCCCCGAGACGCCCAAGCCCGTCCTCCCCAAGGAGGCCAAGGGCAACCACTTCAAGAGCATGGACCGGCTGTTCGTGTCCCTGCTCGCCATCTCCTTCCTGCTCCACGGCGGCTTCTACGCGGCGCTCGCCAACACGGCGCTGCCGCCCGAGGTGACGCTCGAGGAGATCCCGGACCGCTACGCCAAGATGCTCATCCCCGACAAGCTGCCGGCCCCGCCGGCGCCCAAGGAGGAGCCCAAGGCGGACGCGCCCGGCGAGACCAAGGTCGAGGAGAAGAAGACCGCCGAGAAGAAGGGCGAGAAGCCGGCCGAGTCGGCCGAGCAGGCCGCCGCCAAGAAGGCGGCGCGCGCCGCCGCGGTGGCCAAGGCGGTCCAGTCGAAGGGCATGCTCAAGGTGCTCGGCGCCCTCGGCCCCGGCACCGGCGGCGGCGCGGTGGCCGACGTCTTCGGCGCCGGCGGCGGCATGACCGACGTGGCCACGGCCCTGTCGGGCGCGGGCGGAGTGGCGGTCGCCACCGACCCGGCGGCCGGCGGCGGGCGCAAGGGCGGCGGCCAGGGCGGCGCGGCCTCCATCGGCGACCTCGCCACCAGCGGCGGCGGCGGCTCGGCCGTCGGCTACGGCGCCAAGAGCGAGGTGCGGGTCTCCGGCTCGGTGGCCGCCGAGGCGGCCGAGGTCGACTCCTCCGACATCGACCAGGGCAAGCTCGCCGCCTTCGTCCGGGCGCGCATGGGGCTCATCAAGGCCTGCTACGAGAACGCGCTCAAGCGCAACCCGAGCCTCAAGGGCAAGGTGAGCATCCGCTTCACCATCCTCGAGACCGGCGGCCTCGCCGACATCACCACCGCCGTGAACAGCCTCGGCTCGCCCGAGGTGGCCGCCTGCATCATGAACACGATGCGCACCTGGCGGACCCAGTTCCGGCCCTCCGGCCCCGTCACCGTGGAGTACCCGTTCGTCTTCGCCCCCGTGAACTGACATGAAGGCCGTCCGCCTCGCCGAGCTCCGAGAGATCCTGCAGGGCGCGTCCTTCCACGGCTGGTGGACCGACCTGTCCCGCGCCACCCGGGAGCTCGCCGACGCGCGCGCCCGCCACCTCGACCTGCTGGCGCAGGCCGAGCTCATGGAGCACCGCTCCGAGCTGGTGCAGCGCACCGCGGTGGACGCCTTCTCCGACGCCGGCGAGGCCGAGGAGGTGGCGGCCCGCAACGGCGCCGAGGCGCAGGAGCTGGAGAACCGGGCCCTCGGCCTGGTGGGCCAGTACGAGCAGCAGCGCTTCCGCACCAGCGACGTCTGGTACCGCATGGGCGGCACCGAGCGGTCGGCCGAGGAGGCCACCGACCCGGTGGCCAAGGGCGCGCTGGAGAAGCAGCTGGCCGCGCTCCGCCAGGAGTACGCCGTCGAGGACAAGAAGCGCGACGCCGCCTGGGCCGACGTCGAGGCCACCTGGGCGGTGAGCTTCGAGCGCTCGCTCCTCGCGAGCGAGCACGCCGACCGCTCGCGCCGCATCCGGCGCGAGTCGGAGCGGCTCTTCAAGGAGGCCGAGGAGCGCCGCCTGCGCGCCGCCCAGCTCCGCGCCGAGGCCGACGCCGCCGGCCGTGAGCACGAGGCGGCGGAGGCGCGCCGCGCCGAGCTGCTGGACCGGGCGCGCCGCGAGCTCGGCTGCGCCGCCGCCGACCGCTTCCTCTACTGGCGCAACGCCGACGACAAGCGCGGCGCCTTCGCCGTCCCGCTGGTGGACGAGGCCGACGGCTACCCGGTCGAGGTGAAGGCGCTCTCCGTCTACGCCGTCGGGCCGCAGCGCGGCGTCGCCGCCCTCGAGCCGGCGCGCGAGGGGCTCACGCGCACGGTGGAGGAGGGGGACCGCCGCTTCGAGGAGTACCTCCTCGGCCCGCGCAAGGGCGCCCGCGGCGGGGAGGGCGCCGGCCCCGGCCCCGGAGGCGATCCCGGAGCGACATGACCACCGAGCGACAGGTCGACAAGGCGGAGGCGCTGCGCCGCTCCCCCCTCTTCGAGCTGCTCTCCCCCGCCGAGATCGAGGTGCTGGCCGGCCTCGTCTCGCCCCGCCGCTTCGCCCCCGGCGACGTCGTCTGCGCCGAGGGCGACTTCGGCGACAGCCTCTGGATCATCGCCGACGGCCAGGTCGAGGTCTCGCGCCACGAGCACCGCGACGCGCCCCTCGCCGTCTTCGGGCCGCCCGCCGCCTTCGGCGAGATGGCGCTCGTCGACCGCGAGCAGCGCTCCGCCACGGTCCGGGCGCGCACCGCCGTCACGGCGCTCGAGCTCACGGCCGTGGCCTTCAGCACCTTCCGCACCTACTCGCGCGATGGCTTCACCCTCGTGGTGATGAACATCGCGCGGGTGCTCTCCGGCCGCCTGCGCGACACCAGCGCCAGGCTGGCCGCCCGCCTCTAGGGACACACCATGCTCGAGCTCCTCCTCGCCACCGCGCTGGGCGCGGGCGCGCTGTCGAACTTCCCCCAGGACGCCGGCGGCAAGATCGCCCACGCGGCCATCGGCCTCACCCTCGACGGCGGGCCGGTCGTGGCGGTGGCCGCGGCCGACCAGCTCGTCGCCTTCCGCGCCGACGGCGGCCGCCCGGCCGGCTTCCCCCTCCGGCTCGGCGAGGGTGAGGCGGCGGCCGGCGCCCCGGCGGCGGCCGACATGGACGGCGACCGGCGCCCCGAGATCGCGGTGGTCACGGCCTCGGGCAAGGTCCACCTCTGGAGCGGCGGGCCGGTGCCGGGCTGGCCGGTGTCGCTCGGCGCGCGGGCCAAGGCCGGCGCCGCCTTCGCCGACGTCGACGGCGACGGCCAGCCGGAGCTGGTGGTCGGCGACGACCGCGGCCGGCTCCACGCCTTCAAGAAGAGCGGCGCCGAGGTGCACGGCTTCCCGGTGCAGCTCGGCCGCGCCGCGGTGACGAGCAGCCCGTCGAGCGCCCAGTTCGCCGGCGGCCTCTCCGTCGCGGTCGGCTGCGAGGACGGCAAGGTCCACGTGGTCAACGGCAACGGCAAGCCGCGGCCCGGCTTCCCGCTCGCCACGGCCTTCGCCGTGACCGGCGCGCCGGCCTTCGCCGACGTGGACGACGACGGCGCCATGGACCTGGTGGTGGCCAGCCAGGACTTCAAGCTCTACGTGGTCAACGGCAAGGGGGAGTCGCTCCCCGGCTTCCCGGTGGCGGCCGCCTACCGGCTCTACGAGGGGCCGGCGGTGGCCGACCTCGACGGCGACCACAAGCTCGACCTCCTCTTCGTCTCGGCCGACGGGATGCTGCACGCCGTCGACCGGACCGGCAAGCCGCTCAAGGGCTTCCCGGTCAAGGTGGGGCCGCGCACCTTCGGCGGGCCGGTGGTCGGCGACCTCGACCGCGACGGCGCGCTCGAGGTGGCCGTGGCCTCGGCCGACGGCTCGGTGGCGGTGGTGGGCGCCTCGGGCCGGCCGCTCCCCGGCTTCCCGGCCTCGGTCGGCGAGCCCGACGTCTCGGCCACGCCGCTCCTCCACGACCTGGCGGGCGACGGCTCGCTCTCGATCTTCGTGGGCACGCCGAACGGCCAGCTCCACGCGCTGCGCGCCGCCCGCGCCGCCAACGCCACGGCCGCCGGGCCGGCCACCGGGCTGGCCGCCCGCGCGGCGCGCAGCGCGTGGACCTTGCCGGAGGGCGTGCCCACGAAGATGGAGAGCGAGCCGTCGCCGGCCAGGTCGTAGAGGAGCGGCGTGGCCGAGACGTCGGGCTCGCCGAGGGAGGCCGGGAAGCCGGGG
>DASTGK010000308.1:0-4082 GCA_035719085.1 Anaeromyxobacteraceae bacterium | reverse complement strand
GGACGGGCGCGTGCTCGGCGCCGGCTCCAACGCGCCCAGCGAGCGGGTCGAGGAGGTGGCGCTGCGGCTCGGCCTGCTCACCCGCGAGCAGCACCGGCAGGTGGCCGGCCAGGTGGCCGCGCTCGGCGCCCGCCGCGCCGCGGTGGTGCTCGTCGAGCGGGGCTACCTGAAGCCCTCCGAGCTGACCGCGCTCGTGCGCCGCCGCACCGACGACGTGGTCTTCGGCGCCTTCGCCGAGCCGGCCGCCCGCTTCCGCTGGGTGCCGGAGCACGCCCCGGCCGACGAGCGGATCCTGCCCGACCGGCCGCCGCTGGCGCTGGCGCTCGAGGGCGTGCGCCGGCGCTGGCTCGGGCCGCGCGTCGACGCGGTGCTGGGCGGGCCGGCCTCGCTCCTCGCCCCGGCCCACGGCGGCCCGGCCCCCGCCGAGCTGGGGCTCTCGGCCGAGGACCGGCGCGTCCTCGCGCTCGCCGACGGGCTGCGCACGCTCGACGAGCTGGTGGCCGCGAGCCCGCTCGACCCGCTCACGACGAAGCAGCTCCTCGCCGGCGCCGTCCTCGCCGGCGCGCTCACGGTCCGGGTGGTCCACGCCGGCCGGCCGGCGGCGCAGGTGGCCGCCGCCATCGACCTCGCCCGGGTGAAGGAGAAGCTCGAGCAGGTGCGGCGGGCCGACTACTTCACCATCCTGGGCGTCGGCCGGGTCTGCACGCCGCACGAGGTGCGCGAGGCGGCCGAGCGGCTCCTCGCCGAGCTCGATCCGGCCCGCTTCGCCGGCGTCCGCGACGAGGGGCTCCCCGAGCGGCTGGCCGAGATCCGCGGGGTGGTGGCCGACGCCCGCGACGTCCTCTGCGACGACGCCCTGCGGCTCGAGTACGTCCGCGGGCTCGGGTAGCCGGCTCCGGGCCGCCGCCGCCGCACCCCGTGCGCGCGCGCCCCTTCTGCGTTAGAACCACCTTTCCTGACTCCCGAGTGGGTGCCTCCGCATGGTCCGTGAAATCGTCATCTGGCCCGACCCCATCCTGAAGAAGATCGCCGCGCCGGTCGATCGGGTGGACGACACCATCCGCCGGCTGCTCGACGACATGTCCGAGACCATGTACGCGGCCGACGGCGTCGGGCTGGCCGCGCCGCAGGTCGCCGTGCTGAAGCGGGTCATCACCATCGACACCTCGCCGCGCCAGGACGGGCAGAAGCTCATCCACCTCGTGAACCCGGAGATCGTGAAGACCGAGGGGATCACCACCTACACCGAGGGCTGCCTCTCCATCCCCGGCGAGGCCGAGGACGTGGAGCGGGCCGCCAAGGTCTGGGTGCGGGCGCTCGGCTACGACGGCAAGCCCTTCGAGCTCGAGTGCGAGGGGCTGCTCGCCATCGCGGTGCAGCACGAGCACGACCACCTCCAGGGCACGCTCTTCGTCGACCACCTCTCCTCGTTGAAGCGCGAGCTCATCCGCCGCCGCATGAAGAAGCTCAAGGCGGAGCACGCCTCCGAGAAGGCCGAGGAGGTCAAGGCGGCGGCGCGGCACGAGTCGGCGCTGTAGCCGCGCGGCGCGGCCCGCCCGCCGCCTCGAGCTCGTAGAAGACCAGCCCGGCGCGGCGCGCGGCCCAGAGCCCCGCGCCCACCTGCACGAACCAGGGGTCGAGCCGCCGGCGGTACCAGGCGCCGCTCCGGCCGTGCACCGCCGTGTCGGTCGCCGCGGCGTCCACCACCTCGGCGAGGTCGTGGCGGGTGATGGCCTCGAGGTAGAGCAGCCCCCGGCACATGGCCCCCAGGTTCTCGATGGCGCGCGCCGCGGCCGCGTCGTCGAGGTACTGGAGCACCCCCTGGCAGACCACCAGGTCGTACCGCTCGCGGGAGCGCCAGCGCGAGACGTCGCGGAGCTCGTGGCCGTAGCGCGCGCAGGCGTAGGGCGACACGTCGGTGGAGCGGTAGCGGACGAGCGGGTAGTGGCTGCGGAACCAGTCGCGCCAGAGGCCGGGGCCGGCGCCGACGTCGAGCACCGCGCGCAGCTCCACGCCGAGCCAGCCGGCCAGGCCGGCCACGCCGCTCGCCAGCCGGGCGATCTCGCGCGCCGTGTGGACGCGCCGGCGCCCCTCGTAGTGGCGGCGGTAGTAGGCGGCGTCGAAGCGGTCCGGAGCGCTCATGGCCGGGCACGAGAGCACGCCCCGCCGCCGCCGGCAACGCGCGCCGACGCGCTACCGGATGGCGCCGAGCGCGCCGGCCACCGCCGCGTAGTGGCAGACGGCGGCGGCGATGACGAGGGCGTGGAAGACCTCGTGGTAGCCGAAGACGCGCGGGAACGGGTCGGGGTGGCGGGTGGCGTAGACCACGGCGCCCGCCGTGTAGGCGACGCCGCCCGCGGCGAGCAGCCAGAGGCCGGAGGGGCCGATGACGGCGCCGAGGGCCGGCAGCGTGGGCGCCACGATCCAGCCGAGGCCCACCGTCAGCGCCGCCATGAGCCACTTGGGGGCGAGCGGCCAGGCGACCGAGAGGACCATGCCGGCCAGCGCGCCGGCCCAGACGCCGGCGAGCAGCCAGCGGCCGCCGCCCGGCAGCAGCAGGCAGAACGGGGTGTAGGTGCCGGCGATGAGCAGGAAGATGGCGGCGTGGTCGAGCCGGCGCATCACGAGCCGCGCCCGGGTGGACCAGCGCGGCCGGTGGTAGAGGGCCGAGATGGAGAACTGCGACGTGAGGGCGAGGCCGTAGACCAACGCCGCCGCGACGGCGCGCGGCCCCGGCGCCGCCTGGACCAGCGCCACCCAGCCGGCGACGGCGAAGGCGGCGGCGATCTCGTGCGAGACGCCGCGCAGGAGCGGCTTCGGGGATGGGGGAGCGGTGGTCACGGGTCGATCTTGGTGGCCGCCGGTCACGGTGGTGTCACGGTGCGTCACCCGCCCAGGTCCGCGAGCAGCGCCTTCGCCTCGGCGTCGGAGGGGTCGAGCCGGAGCGCGTCGCGCAGGGCGGCCCGCGCCTCCTCGACCCGGCCGAGCCGGATGAGGTACCTGGCGTGGGCCACGGCCAGCCGCGCCTGCTCCGGCGCGAGCGCGCGGGCCCGGGCGGCGAGCGAGGCCGCCTGCTCCAGGTCCCCCTCCTCGGCGCAGAGCCGCGCCAGCCAGAAGGGCGGGTCGAGCGCGTCGGGCGCGAGCCGCATCGCCTCGCGGTAGGCGCGCCGCGCCCCGGCCCGGTCGCCCAGCCCCTGCAGCGCGATCCCCAGGTTGACGTGGGCGCGCCAGTAGCGCGGCGAGACCTGCAGCGCCACCCGGAGCCGCTCCACGGCGCGCCGGTAGTCGCCGCGGCGCGTGTACTCGACCGCGAGGTTGTTGTTCACCACCACCTCGCGCGGCGCCTTCTCCGCCTCCGACTCCCAGACGGCGAGCGCCGTGCGCCAGTCGAGCGTCCGCGCCACGGTGCGGGCCGCGAGGAGCGCCAGGACGACCCCGAGCGCGGCGTGGGCGGCCCGCGGCGAGGGGCGCCAGCGCGGCCGGACCGCGCCGCCCTTCCCCGGCGCCGCGGCCGGCGCCGTGAGCCGCTCGAAGGCGCCGGCGGCGGCGAGGCAGAAGCCGACCGACGGCAGGTAGAGGAGCCGCTCGGCGAGCAGCACGCCCACCGGGATGATCTGCATCACCGGCAGCAGGCCGGCGAAGGTCCAGAGGAGCCCCACCGCCACCACCGGCGCGCGGCGCCGCCAGAGGAGCCAGAGGGCGAGGGCCAGGATGGCGAGCCAGGCGAGCGTGGCGACGGCGAAGCCGGCGGTGGGCCGGTCGATGGTCGGCAGCCGGGCGGCGTAGGCGAAGTCGCCGCCGAGGAAGGCGGGGAAGGCGAGGATGCGCCAGTACTCGCCCATCACCCGGCTCATGGTGAGCGCGACCGACGACGCCGGGGCGTCGCCGAACCAGCGCGCCACCCGCGCCGCCGCCAGGTCGGTCCCCTTGCCGGCGAGGTAGGGGAGCACCGTGAGCGAGAGGGCCGCGGCCACGCCGGCCGCCTGGAGCGCCGCCCGGCGCCGCTCCGGCGCCGTGAGCCCGGGGCGCGCCTCGAGGCCGGCCGCCGCGGGGAGCGCCAGCGCCACCAGGAGGAAGAGCCC
>DASTGK010000307.1:0-6281 GCA_035719085.1 Anaeromyxobacteraceae bacterium | reverse complement strand
GACCGGGTCGCTGGCGCTGCCGGCCGGGGTGGAGATGGTGATGCCGGGCGACAACGTGGCGATCGAGGTGGAGCTGATCACCCCCGTCGCGATGGAGAAGGAGCTGCGCTTCGCCATCCGCGAGGGCGGCCGCACCGTCGGCTCCGGCGTCGTTGCCGAGGTCATCCAGTAAAGAGGTCCGCTTGGCGGACGGCGGTGAAGGGGCTCGCCCGGGAGGGCGGGCCGCCGCACCGCGCAGCGCCGAGCAGAGAGAGAAGGCTTTTCGATGGCGACGCAGAAGATCAGGATCCGGCTCAAGGCCTACGACTACAAGCTGCTCGACCAGTCCGCGGGCGAGATCGTGGAGACGGCGCGGCGGACCGGCGCGAAGGTGGCCGGCCCCATCCCGCTGCCGACTCGGATCAACAAGTTCACCGTCCTGCGCAGCCCGCACGTCGACAAGAAGTCGCGCGAGCAGTTCGAGATCCGCACGCACAAGCGGCTCCTCGACATCCTCGAGCCGACGGCGCAGACGCTGGACGCGCTCATGAAGCTCGATCTGTCGGCCGGCGTCGACGTCGAGATCAAGTAGCCGAGGGCACCATGGCCAAGTTCGACGTCTACGACCTCGACAAGAAGAAGGTGGGCGAGCTCGACCTCGCCGACGCCGTCTTCGCCGGCGAGGTGAACGAGCACCTCTTCTACGAGGTGGTCAAGGCGAAGCTCGCCTCCGACCGCTCGGGCACCCACGCGGTGAAGAACCGCTCCCTCGTCTCCGGCGGCGGCAAGAAGCCCTGGAAGCAGAAGAGCACCGGCCGCGCCCGCCAGGGCTCGACCCGCGCCAGCCAGTGGGTCGGCGGCGGCAAGGCGATGGGGCCGAAGCCCCGCGACTACGCCTACGACGTGCCGAAGAAGGTCCGCAAGGCGGCCCTCCGCTCGGCGCTGGCCCTCCGCGGCCAGGGGAAGCAGATCCTGATCGTCGAGAAGTGGGCTCCCCAGGCGGCCAAGACCTCGGCGGCGGCGAAGGTGCTCGCCAAGCTCGGCGTCACCAAGGCGCTGGTGGTGGACGAGGGCGCCAACGTCGCCCTGGCCCGCTCGGTCCGCAACCTCGCCGGCCACGACTTCCTCGCGGTCGAGGGGCTCAACGTGTACGACATCCTCAAGCACGACGCCCTGGTCCTGACCGCGGCGACGGCCAAGAAGCTCGAGGAGGCCCTGTCATGAGCATCACCCTCCAGGACGTCGTGAAGCGCCCGCTCATCACCGAGAAGGCGGAGCGCAACCGCGAGGCGAACCGCTCGTTCGCCTTCGAGGTGCACGGCGACGCCACCAAGATCCAGGTCAAGCAGGCCGTCGAGAAGCTGTTCAACGTCCACGTCCTGGCGGTCCGCACCGCCGTGGCGCGCGGCAAGAACAAGCGGGTCGGCCGCAGCATGGGCCGGCGGCCCAATTGGAAGAAGGCCTTCGTGACCCTCAAGGAGGGCGAGACCATCGCCCTCTTCGAGGGGACCGCGGCCTAACGGAGAGATCATGGGCCTCAAGTCCTACAAGCCGACGAGCGCCGCGCGGCGCCACATGACGGTCTCCGACTTCGCCGAGATCACCAAGGCGAAGCCGGAGAAGAAGCTCACCAAGACCGTCAAGAAGACCGGCGGCCGCAACAACCACGGCCACATCACCACCCGCCACGTCGGCGGCGGCCACAAGCGCCGCTACCGCGTCATCGACTGGCGCCGCGACAAGGACGGCGTGCCGGCCAAGGTCGCGGCCATCGAGTACGACCCGAACCGGACCGCCCGGCTCGCGCTGCTCCACTACAAGGACGGCGAGAAGCGCTACATCCTGGCGCCCGTCGGCGTCGCGGTGGGCGACGTCCTCGCCTCGGGCGAGGCCGTCGACATCCGCCCGGGCAACGCGCTGCCGGTCAAGGCCATCCCGCTCGGCACCGTCATCCACAACGTCGAGGCCCAGCCGGGCTCCGGCGCCAAGATGATCCGCGCCGCCGGCTCCTTCGGCCAGCTGATGGCCAAGGAGGGCGAGTACGCCCAGATCCGCATGCCGTCCGGCGAGGTCCGGATGGTGCAGCAGGACTGCCGCGCCGTGGTCGGCCAGCTCTCCAACGTCGAGAGCTCCACCGTCCGCGTCGGCAAGGCCGGCAAGAGCCGCTGGCTCGGCATCCGGCCGACCGTCCGCGGCCTGGCCATGAACCCGGTCGACCACCCGCACGGCGGCGGCGAGGGCAAGTCGGGGCAGGGCAACCCGCACCCGGTCTCCCCGTGGGGCCAGAAGACCAAGGGCCAGAAGACCCGCAACAACCGCCGCACCGACAAGCTCATCGTCTCGCGGCGCAAGCCCGGCGTGCGGAACACGCCGCAGTAGCGCGCGAGAGGGGACCAGCGACACATGGCGCGTTCGATCAAGAAGGGTCCGTTCGCCGACAAGCACCTCACCAAGAAGGTCGAGGAGGCGAACAAGACCAACAAGAAGGCGGTCATCAAGACCTGGTCGCGGCGGAGCACCATCCTGCCGGACTTCGTGGGCAACACCTTCGCCGTCCACAACGGGAAGAAGTTCGTCCCGGTCTTCGTGACGGAGAACATGGTCGGCCACAAGCTCGGCGAGTTCGCCCCGACCCGCACCTTCAGCGGCCACTCGGCCGAGAAGAAGGCGGCGGCGGCCCCGGCTGGGCCGCCCAAGAAGTAGCGAGGAGCCACGGACATGGCCGAGACCGAGACCAAGAAGACCGCGAAGCGCGAGCGGCGGGCGCCCCCGCCGCCCCGCTCCCGCAAGAACCGCCCGGCGCCCCCCGCGGCCGGGCCGAACGCCAGCCTCCGCTTCCTGCGGCTGGCCCCGCGCAAGGTGCGGCTCGTGGCCGACACCGTCCGCGGGATGCCGGTGGGCGACGCGCTCGCCGTCCTCAAGTACCGCCCGCAGGCGGCCGCCAAGCCGCTCGCCAAGCTGCTCCGCTCGGCCGTCGCCAACGCCGAGAACAAGGGCGGCAAGGTGGACGTCGACGCGCTGGTGGTGAAGACGCTGACCGTCGACCAGGGGCCGAAGCTCCGCCGCTTCATGCCGCGCGCCATGGGGCGCGCCTACCGGGTCGAGAAGAAGACGAGCCACGTGTACGTGGAGCTCGGGACCGCCGGCCGCTAGCGGCCAAGGAGACGCACGTGGGTCAGAAAGTTCATCCGATCGGCTTCCGCCTCGGGGTCATCCGGTCCTGGGACTCGAAGTGGTACGAGGAGCGGAACTACGCGAAGTGGCTCCACGAGGACATCCGCCTCCGTGAGTTCGTGAAGGAGAAGCTCGGCCAGGCCGGCATCTCCCGCATCGAGATCGAGCGGGCGGCCAACAAGGTCAAGATCAACGTCCACACGGCGCGCCCGGGCATCGTCATCGGCAAGCGCGGCGCCGGGATCGAGACCATCAAGAAGGACCTCCAGGCCCTCACGGAGAACGAGGTCTACCTGAACGTCGTCGAGGTCCGGAAGGCCGAGACCGACGCCCAGCTCGTGGCCGAGAACATCACCACGCAGCTCGAGCGCCGCATCGCCTTCCGCCGCGCCATGAAGAAGGCGGTGCAGACCGCCCTCAAGTTCGGCGCCAAGGGCATCCGCGTGGCGTGCTCCGGCCGGCTCGGCGGCGGCGAGATGGCGCGCTACGAGTGGTACCGCGAGGGGCGCGTGCCGCTGCACACGCTCCGCGCCGAGATCGACTACGGTTTCGCCGAGGCCAAGACCACCTACGGCAAGATCGGCTGCAAGGTCTGGATCATGAAGGGCGAGGTCCTGCCGCAGTCGGCGGCCGCCCGCGCCCCCCGGGCCGCCGGCCCGCGCGCCGAGCGCGCGTAGCCGCGAGAAGGACGAGGAGACCGAAATGCTTCAGCCCGCCCGTACCAAGTACCGCAAGATGATGAAGGGCCGCATGCGGGGCAAGGCCTACCGCGGCTCGGACCTCAACCAGGGCGAGTACGGCCTGCAGGCCACCGAGTGCGGCTACCTGACGGCCCGCCAGATCGAGGCCGCCCGCGTCGCCATCACCCGCTACGTGAAGCGGGGCGGCAAGCTCTGGATCCGGATCTTCCCGGACAAGCCCATCACCAAGAAGGCCGCCGAGACCCGCATGGGCACCGGCAAGGGCAACGTGGAGTACTACGTCGCCGTCATCAAGCCGGGCCGCATCCTCTACGAGATGGAGGGCTGCGACGACGAGACGGCCAAGAAGGCCTTCCACCTGGCGGCCCACAAGCTGCCGGTGGCGACCAAGATCGTGAAGCGCGGCGCGACGCTGTAGGAGATCGACATGGCGACCGTGAACGAACTGCGTGAGCTGAAGAAGGAGGAGCTCGTCGCGCGCGCGGCGGAGCTGAAGCAGACCCTCTTCGAGCTCAAGAACAAGGCGTCGACCGGCGTGCTCGACTCGACCGCCGAGCTGCTGAAGACCCGCCGCGAGGTGGCCCGCTGCCTCACGGTGGCGCGCGCCAAGGACCTCGAGGCCAAGGCCGGGAAGGCGAAGGAGTGACGGACATGGAGCGCGGCAACCGCAAGTCCCGCGTCGGCGTGGTGGTCTCGAACAAGATGACCAAGACGGTGGTCGTCAAGGTCGAGCGCCGCGTCCCCGACCGCAAGTACGGGAAGATCGTCGCCCAGGCCAAGAAGTTCAAGGCGCACGACGAGAACCAGGAGTGCCAGCCGGGCGACAAGGTCCGCATGGTCGAGACCCGTCCGATGTCGAAGGACAAGCGCTGGCGGATCGTCGAGATCATCGAGAAGGCGACGGAGGTCTAGCCGTGATCCAGATGCAGACGATCCTCGACGTGGCCGACAACTCGGGCGCCAAGAAGGTGATGTGCATCAAGGTGCTCGGGGGCTCGAAGCGCAAGTACGCTTCGGTGGGTGACGTCATCGTGGTCTCCGTCAAGGAGGCCATCCCGCAGGCCAAGGTGAAGAAGGGCGAGGTCGCCCGCGCCGTCATCGTGCGCACCGCGCGCGAGGTCAAGCGGCCGGACGGCAGCTACATCCGCTTCGACGGCAACAGCGCCGTCCTCATCAACAAGGACCTCGAGCCGGTCGGCACCCGCATCTTCGGGCCGGTCGCCCGCGAGCTCCGCGCCCGCAAGTTCATGAAGATCATCAGCCTCGCGCCGGAGGTCCTGTAGCCATGGCGGAGATCCGCAAGGGCGACACCGTCAAGGTGATCGCCGGCAAGGAGAAGGGGAAGACGGGGGCGGTCCTGGAGGTCCTCCGCGAGGAGGGCCGCGTCCGCGTCGAGAAGCTCATGACGGTGAAGCGCCACACCAAGAAGGGTCGCTCCCAGGCGAACCCCGAGGGCGGCATCGTCGAGAAGCCGGGCACCATCGCCATCTCGAACGTGATGGTGGTGGGCGCGGCCGGGAAGGCCGTCCGCCGGGAGAAGATCGCCCGGGAGCACGGCGCCAAGGAGAAGGCCCGCCTCGAGAAGCGCAAGGCGGCCGCGAAGTAGCGGAGCGGCCGATTCTGTAGCACAACGCATCGCCCGGCAGCGGCAGGCGCCGGCCGAAGGCAAGGAGAACACGCACATGGCAGCTCGACTCAGGGAGCGGTACGAGAAGGACGTCCGCCCCGCCCTCATGAAGGAGCTCGGGTTCGAGAACCCGATGCAGGCCCCCCGCCTCGAGAAGATCGTGGTGAACATGGGGCTCGGTGAGGCCATCAACAACGGCAAGATCATCGACGCCTCGGTCGAGCAGCTGGCCGCCATCGCCGGCCAGAAGCCGGTGGTGACCAAGGCCCGCAAGTCGATCGCGAACTTCAAGCTGCGCCAGGGCCAGAGCATCGGCGCCATGGTGACGCTGCGCGGCGACCGGATGTACGAGTTCTTCGACCGGCTGGTGTCGATCGCGCTGCCCCGCGTCCGCGACTTCAAGGGCGTCTCGCCGAAGGCCTTCGACGGGAAGGGCAACTACACGCTCGGCGTCCGCGAGCAGATCATCTTCCCCGAGATCAATTACGACAAGGTCGAGAAGATCAAGGGGCTCAACATCACGGTGGTGACGACGGCCCGCAACGACGAGGAGGGCCGCGCCCTCCTGCGGCAGCTCGGCATGCCGTTCCGCACCTAAGCCCCGAGGATCAGGAGACCCCATGGCCAAGCTTTCCAAGATGGCGCAGGCCAAGCGCACCCTGAAGTTCAAGGTGCGCCAGTACAACCGGTGCCCGCTCTGCGGCCGGCCCCGCGCCTTCCTCCGCAAGTTCCAGATGTGCCGCATCTGCTTCCGCAAGCGCGCGCTGCAGGGCGAGATCACCGGCGTCATCAAGTCGAGC
>DASTGK010000306.1:0-8704 GCA_035719085.1 Anaeromyxobacteraceae bacterium | reverse complement strand
GATCGTCTTCCAGGCGCAGCTCACGAAGGAGGTGGGAGGGTTCGCGTTCACCGACGTGGCCGAGGCCATCTCGGACAAGCTGGTCTCGCGCCATCCGCACGTCTTCGGGACGAGCGAGGTGAAGGACGCCGAGGGCGTGCTGCGCCAGTGGGCGCAGCTCAAGAAGAAGGAGAAGCAGGCGAAGGGCGGCGGCAAGAGCGCGCTCGAGGGCGTGCCCCGCGAGATGCCCGCGCTCGCGCGGGCCGAGCGCCTCGGCGAGAAGGCGAGCCGCATCGGCTTCGACTGGCCCGACGCCGCCGGCGCCCGCGCCAAGGTGGCGGAGGAGCTGGCCGAGCTCGACGCCGCCATCGCCGCCGGCGACCTGCGCGAGGTCGAGCACGAGCTCGGCGACCTGCTCTTCGCCGCCGCCAACCTGGGGCGCAAGCTGGGCGTGGCGCCGGAGGAGGCGCTGCGGGCGACCGTCGGCCGGTTCGTGGCCCGCTTCACCCACGTCGAGCGGCAGCTGGCCGCCCGCGGGGTCCCCCACGGGGAGGCGTCGCTCACCGAGATGGACGCGCTCTGGGAGGAGGCCAAGACGCTCGAGCGTCAAGCGAAATCGGCCGCTTCCACCCCGCCCGACGACTCTCCACAGGCTTTGGGGAAAGTCCGTGGATAACTTGGTGGCTACCCCCCGGACCGACGCCAAAGTCACCCTCGCGACACGTGTTGCTGCATGACGCGCAGGGCGTAGCTCCCCGTCGTTTCAGATGGTTACGCCTCGCCATCCACGAAGTTGACCACATGGGTGGGTGGTAAGCCCCAGCGGGCCTGCCCTGGATCACGTGCCGGTGGATAACTCGCCGCGGCGGCAGGCCGTGAGGAGGGCCAACTGCGCGGGGACGCGCGTCACGCGAGCGTCACCGGCTTGGCTCGCAAGGCTCCCCGGAGCGTCCGTCGGCGGAACCCTTGGAGCGCAAGCCTCCGCGCCGCGAGTGCCCCGCTCGACCGCACGGCTCTAGGGCGTGCCGAGCATGGCCCCAAGGCGGGCGCCGAGGCGCGCAGCCCCTCGCGGGCCGTGCCGGTCGCGCAACCCCTTGACGCTCCTCGAAACGGGCGGTACATAGCGCGCCCTCAACTCGCAGGGAGAGGTCTGCTTTGGCGAACACCGCATCGGCAACGAAGCGCAACCGGCAGGCGCAGAAGCGCCGCGCCCGCAACGTCCAGGTCCGCACGGGCGTGAAGACCGTCGTGAAGAGGGTCCGCGAGGCCATCGAGAAGGGCGACGGCGCCGCTGCCAAGGCGGCGCTGAAGGCCGCCGAGAAGACGATCGGCAAGGCCTCGTCGAAGGGCGTCGTCCACAAGAACGCCGCCTCGCGGAAGATCGGCCGCCTCGCCGCTGCCGTGGCGAAGCTGCCCGCCGCGAAGTAGCCCGGCGCTCGCGCCACCGCCCGCCGCCGCGCCGCCCCGGAGCACCGGGCGCGGCGCGCCGGGCGTCACTCACCGAACGCGTCCAGGAGCTCCCGCGCCGCCTCGCCGGCCAGCCGGTGGAGCGCCTGCGCGCGCCGCGCCTCGCCCTCCAGGGCGTCGGCGCCGCCGAGGTGATCCGCCTCGCGGCGCACCGTGCGCTCGGCCTCCACCTTCCCGTCGACCAGGAGCCGGGCCTTCACCTCGAGCACCACGCGCAGCGTGGCGCCGCCCGGGAGCGTCGGCGCGGCCGCCTCGGTGCGCACCGACCCGTCGATGACCGCCCGCGCGCCGCCGCCGCCGGCCTCGCCCCGCCGCGCCAGCTCGGCGCGCAGGGCGGCCGCCACGTCGGCGCCCACCGAGGGATCGCTCGAGTGGTTCTCGAACGGCCGGACGTCGGCCGCGGGGGCGCCGCCCCGGAGGCGCGGGGCGGCGGTGTCGGCGTAGCCGCAGCCCGCGGCGAGGGGCCCGAGGACGAGCAGCGCCGCGGCGGCGAGGAGGCGGCGCATCCCCTACCCCGCCACGACGAAGTTCACGAGCCGCTTCGGCACGAAGACCACCTTCTTGACCGTCTTGCCGGCCAGGTAGCCCTTCACCTTCTCGTCGGCCTCGGCGAGCGCCCGCACCTCGGCCTCGCCGGCGGCGGCCGGCGCGCTCACCTCGCCGCGCAGCTTGCCGTTCACCTGCACGGCGATGCTGACGGTGTCGGCGACGCAGAGCGCCGGGTCGAAGGCGGGCCAGGGCTCGTCGGCCAGCAGCCGGTCGCGGGCCGCGGCGCCCACCACCTCGTGCCAGAGCTCCTCGGCGACGTGGGGCGCGAAGGGGCCGAGCAGCGCCGCCAGGGCCGTGAGCGCCTCGCGCACGGCGGCGCGCTCGGGGTCGGCCGCGGGCTCCAGCCCCTGCAGCTCGTTCACCAGCTCCATGAGGGCGGCGATGCCGGTGTTGAACTTGAGGTCGGCCTCCATCCCCTCGGTCACCTTCTTGATGGTCCGGTGGGTGCGCCGGCGCAGCTCGAGGTACGGGCCGGCCGCCTGGGCCAGCGCGGCCTCGGGCGCCTCGAAGCAGCCCTGGCGCGACACGAAGAGGCGCCAGACGCGCGAGAGGAAGCGGAACAGGCCGTCGACCTGCTCGTCGGACCAGTCGATGTCCTTCTCCGGCGGGGCGGCGAAGAGCATGAAGAGCCGCACCGTGTCGGCGCCGAACTTGTCGACCATGTAGCCGGGCTGGACCACGTTGCCCCAGCGCTTCGACATCTTGCGGCCGTCCGGGCCGTTCACGATCCCCTGCGTCACCAGCCGCTTGCAGGGCTCCGGCTCGGCCGTGAGGCCGAGCTCGTGCATCACCCGGTGCCAGAAGCGGAAGTAGAGCAGGTGCATGACGGCGTGCTCGGGGCCGCCGACGTAGACGTCGATGGGGAGCCACCGCCTCGCCAGCGCCGGATCGAAGGGCTGGGCCTCGTCCTTCGGCGAGAGGTAGCGGGCGTAGTACCAGGCCGAGTCGACGAAGGTGTCCATCGTCTCGGTCTCGCGCCGCGACGGCTTGGCGCAGATCGGGCAGGTGGTCTCGACGAACTCCGGCACCTTGGCGAGCGGCGGCTCGCCGGTGCCGGTGATGATGGCCTGGGGCGGCAGCTTCACCGGCAGCTGCTCGACCGGCACCGGCACGGCGCCGTGGTCCGGGCAGTAGATGATCGGGATGGGCGTGCCCCAGTAGCGCTGGCGCGAGAAGCCCCAGTCGCGCAGGTGCCAGCGGACCGTCGGGCCGCCGAAGCCGCCCTGGGCGGCGTGCGCCGAGAGCCGCTCGCGCGCCGCGGCCGAGGGCAGGCCGGAGAAGGCGCCGGAGGCGTCGGTGACGCCGTCCTCGGTGGTGGCCGCGCCGAGCTGCTCGCCTGGCGGCGTGCGGTCGCCCGCGGCCGGCTGGATGACGGTGCGGATCGGCAGCCCGTACTTCCGGGCGAACTCGAAGTCACGCTGGTCGTGGGCCGGCACGCTCATGACGGCGCCGGTGCCGTACTCGGCCAGCACGAAGTTGGCGATCCAGACCGGCACCGCCTCGCCGGTGTACGGGTTGACGGCGAAGGCGCCGGTGAAGACGCCCTCCTTGGGCGCCCCCTCCCCGGTCCGCTCGGCCGCCTCGGTCTTCCTCATGCGCGCCACGAAGGCGTCCACCTCGGCCTTGCGCTCCGGGCGCGTCACCGCGGCGGTGAGCGGGTGCTCCGGCGCCAGCACCACGTAGGTGCAGCCGAAGATGGTGTCGACGCGGGTGGTGAAGACCTTGATCTTCTCGGCCGAGCCCTGCACCGCGAAGTCCACCTCGGCGCCGGTGCTCTTGCCGATCCAGTTGCGCTGCATGGTGGTGATGCGGTCCGGCCAGGCGGTGAGCCCGTCCAGGCCGGCCAGCAGCTGGTCGGCGTAGGCGGTGATGCGGAAGGCCCACTCCGGGATGACCTTCTCCACCACCGGCGAGCCGCAGCGCTCGCACTTGTCGTCCTCGACCACCTGCTCGTTGGCGATGACGGTGAGGCAGCCGGTGCACCAGTTGGCCTTGCCCTGGCGCCGGTAGACGATCCCCTTCTCCAGCATCTTGACGAAGAACCACTGGTTCCACCGGTAGTACGAGGGGTCGGCGGTGACCACCTCGCGCTCCCAGTCGAAGGCGTAGCCGAGCCGCTTCATCTCGGCGCGGAAGCTGACGATGTTCTCGGCGGTCCGCTCGGCCGGGTGGCGCCCGTCCTTGATGGCGGCGTTCTCGGCCGGGAGGCCCAGGGCGTCGAAGCCGATGGGGTGGAGCACGTCGTGCCCGCGCATGCGCAGCCAGCGGGCCAGCGCGTCGCCGATGGTGTAGACGCGGGCGTGGCCCATGTGCATGGCGCCCGACGGGTACGGGAACATCTCGAGGACGTAGCGCGGCTCGGCCTGGGGGCGGCGGCCGGCGCGGAAGGTGCCGGCCTCCTCCCAGCGCTTCTGCCAGCGGGACTCGATCGACTGGGGCTCGTAACGCTCGTTCATGCTCATGAGGGCGCGGATTCTAGCCGAGAACCGGCCGCCTTTCCCGCTCCTGGCGCGCCGTGCCCGGGGGCGCCACCCCCGGTCCGGGTTAGGATGGCGCCCTCGCATGGCCGATCGCGCCCCCGACCTCGACCAGGTCCGCGCCCGGGCCCGGGCCGCGTTCCTCGGCCTGGCGCTCGGCGACGCGCTCGGCGCGACGGTGGAGTTCATGACCGCGGCCGAGATCCGGGCGGCGCACGGCGTCCACCGGGAGCTGACCGGCGGCGGCTGGCTGCACTTGAAGCCGGGCCGGGTCACCGACGACACCGAGATGTCGGTCCGGCTGGCCCGGGCGGTGGACCGGGCCGGCGGCTTCGACCTCGCGGCCGTGGCCGACGAGCTGGCCGCCTGGCTCAAGACCAACCCCGTCGACGTGGGCAACACCGTGCGCAAGGGGCTGCGCAGCTACATCGTCCACGGCCAGCTCGAGACCCCGTACAACGAGTGGGACGCCGGCAACGGCGGGGCCATGCGGATGCTGCCGGTGGCGCTCCTCTCCCTCGGCGACGAGCCGCTGCTCGAGCGCTGCGCCCTGGCCCAGGCGCGGCTCACCCACCACCACCCGCTCTCCGACGCCGCCTGCGGCGCGCTCGGCCGGATGGTCCAGCGGGCGGTGCGGGGCGAGCCCCTCCCGGCCCTGCGGGAGGAGGCCGACCGGCTGGTGGCGCTCCACCCGACCTTCCGCTTCGAGCCCTACCGCGGCCTCGCCTCCGGGTACGTGGTCGACACGCTGCAGACCGTCTTCCACCACCTCTTCGCCACGGGCTCCTTCGAGGACTGCCTCGTCGCCACGGTCAACCAGGGGGGCGACGCCGACACCACCGGCGCCATCGCCGGGATGCTGGCCGGCGCCCTCTACGGCCAGGAGGGGCTGCCGCGCCGCTGGCTCAGGCGGCTCGACGCGGGGCTGAAGGAGGAGCTGGGGCGGCTGGCCGACCGGCTGGTGGCCCTCTCGCCGCTGGCGCGCGCGCACCGGGGGTGACGCACCGCGCGACGCCCTCCCGGCGCGGGGTTGGCAGGCCGTCGTGCAGCGCGCACGCCCCCCCGCGGTTCTGGCGGGGCGTCCGTCCACCACGGGTGCGGTCCCCCCGGCGAGGCGACCCGCGCCGAGCGTCCGGGTGGCCAAGTTGGGGGAGGGGTTGTGGCCGCCGTGGCGGCCCCGATACCTTTCCGCGCGTCCGGGGCCGGCCATCACGCGCGGTGACCTAGGGGAGGCCGGCTCCGGCTCACTGCCCGCTCGCGGGCAAGGAGCGCCTCGTGACACGACTCGGTCGGCTCGCCCTCAGGATCCTCCTCCCCGCCGTCGGCCTCACCCTCGCCTCCACCGCCTCCGCCATCCCGGCCTTCGCGCGCAAGTACGCCACGAGCTGCCTGACCTGCCACACCGTCTACCCGAAGCTCACGCCCTTCGGCGAGGCGTTCCGCGCCAACGGCTACCGCTTCCCCGGCGTGGACAGCGACCTCGTCAAGGCGGAGCAGGTGGTGCTCGCCCAGGAGGCCAACAAGAAGACCTTCCCCAACTCCGTCTGGCCCGCGTCCATCCCGGCCGCCGTGCCGCTCGCCATCGGCGCCAACGGCACGGCGCGGCTGTTCCCGTCGAGCCGCTCCAGCGCCGGCGTGGCGGCCAGTGGGGCGCGCTTCACCACGCAGGACCTGGTGGGCGAGGCCCACCTGTGGGCCGGCGCCGCGCTCGACGACTCCACCACGCTCTGGGGCGAGCTCACCTTCGCCGACGGTGGCGCCGAGGTGGAGCACGCCCAGATCCTCTTCAACGACCTCCTCGGCCCCAAGCACGCGCTCAACGTCATCGTCGGCCACGGCTTCCCCAACGTGACGCAGTACGGCCCGCACTCGTCCTACCTGGCCGACGTGCTGCTGCCCACGGTGCCGGTGACCGACCTCTACGGCCTCACCAGCGGCGCCGCCTGGTCGCTCACCGGGAACTACACCGGCGTCGAGGCCAACGGCGTCCTCGCCGACGGCCGCCTCGACTGGGCGCTGGGCGTCAACGCGGGCCCGACCGACCGGATCAGCTCGAGCGACAACGTCTACGGCCGGATCGGCCTCAAGGTCGGCGGGATGCGGCTCGACGGCGAGGGCTCGACCGGCGCCGCCGACGCGCTCCACCCCTGGGCCGAGGACGCGATCGGCGTCTACGCCTTCGCCTACCGGTCGGACGCGCGCTTCACCGTGGGCACCGACCTCCACAGCGACGTGGCGCCGGCCTACGGCGTGGGGGCGCGCCTCCAGTCCGGGTCGGCCGAGCTCAACGCCGCGTACTACACGGAGCGGCACGGCGCGGCCACCGACGCCTTCGGCAAGGTGAACGCCGACGTCTGGTTCGCCGAGCTCTCCTACGTGCTCTTCCCCTGGATGGTGCCGGCCCTGCGCGTCGAGGGGGTGACGCTCAAGCCGAGCGGCGGCGACTCGGTGAGCGACCTGCACCTCATGCCGGGCCTGGCCTTCGCCATCCGGCCCAACGTGAAGCTGGTCGCGGTGGCCAACTTCGAGCTCTCGCACGGCTTCCCGTCGGTGGGCGGCGCGCCGGTGGCCTGGCAGGGCGGCGCCGCCGACTGGGGCCCGCTCCAGATCGC
This sequence comes from Anaeromyxobacteraceae bacterium, assembly GCA_035719085.1. GTDB lineage: Bacteria > Myxococcota > Myxococcia > Myxococcales > Anaeromyxobacteraceae > JADKCZ01. The sequence goes on along the minus strand of DASTGK010000306.1, from coordinate 1,620 downwards.
CCCCTCGTCGACCGACCCGGCCCGCAAGAACCTGAGCGAGGTGGAGACGATCGCCTTCTTCCTCGCCTGGGCCATGTGACGGCGCGCCTCGCGCGCACCAGGAGCCACACCATGACCGCACGCCACGCCCCCCGCCTCGCCGCCGCCTCGCTCGCGCTGGCCCTGGCCGCCGCCGCCCTCGCCGACGGCGGCACCGTCACCGGCACCGTCGAGGCCACGCCCCCCAAGTACCTGGAGGAGACGGTCGTCTACCTGAAGAACGGCCCGCCGGCCGCCAAGCCGCGCACGCTCTCCATGGACCAGAAGTCGATGACCTTCGTGCCGCACGTGCTGGTGGTGGCGGTGGGCGACACCGTCAAGTTCCTCAACCACGACAACGTGGTCCACAACGTCTACTCGCCGGACGGCGACGGCTACAACCTCGGCTCCTTCAAGCAGGACGAGGTGCGCACCGCCACCTTCGCCAAGCCGGGCGCCTACACCCAGCTCTGCAGCATCCACCCCGAGATGCTCGGCTTCATCTACGCCGCGCCGGGTCCGTTCGCCGCCGCCGTGGACAAGAAGGGCCACTTCAGCATCACCGGCGTCCCGCCGGGCACGTACACGCTCGCCGTCTGGAACTCGCACCTCAAGGGGCCGGAGAAGAGCGTCACGGTCGGCGCCGGGCAGACCGTGACCGAGAAGATCGCCGTCAAGCGCTGAGGCGCCCATGCCGGGCCTCCGCGCCAGCCGGCTCGCGGTGGCGGCGCTCGCCTGCGGGCTCTGCGCCTGCCAGGATCCGCTGCCGCCGCCGCCGGCGCAGCCCATCGCCTTCTCCCACCGGATCCACGCCGGCGACGCGAAGATCGGCTGCACCTCGTGCCACGCCTACGCGGCGCGCGGCCCCGTGGCCGGCGTCCCGTCGATGGGGCGCTGCCGCGGCTGCCACAAGTTCGTGAAGGAGGACCCGAAGGACCCGAGGGTCACCGCCGAGATCAAGGTGGTGCTCGACCTGCTGCAGCGCGACCAGGTCGTCTCGTGGGTCCGGGTCCACCGCCTGCCGGACCACGTCTTCTTCACCCACGAGCGCCACGTGGCGGCCGGGCTGCGCTGCCAGGAGTGCCATGGCGAGGTGGAGAAGATGGAGGTCGTCCGGCAGGTGGCGCCGCTCACCATGGGCTGGTGCCTCGACTGCCACCGCCGCAAGATCGCCGAGGCGCCGCGCGGGCGCGGCCACCTCACCGACTGCTGGACCTGCCACAAGTGAGGCCGCCGTGTCCGATCCCGCCTCAGGGCCGCTCTCCCGCCGCGCCTTCCTGACCATCGTCGGGGGCGCCGGCGTGGCCGCGGGCTGCTCGCCGAAGGCCGCGACGCAGCGGCTGGTCCCGTGGCTCACCCCGCCGGAGGAGCTGGTCCCGGGCCGGCCGCTCTACTACCGGACGGTCTGCCGCGAGTGCCCGGCCGGCTGCGGCGTCACCGCGCGCACGCGCGAGGGACGCGCGGTGAAGCTGGAGGGGAACCCGGAGGATCCCATCGGCCGCGGGGCGCTCGGCGCGCGCGGCCAGGCGGCGATCCAGTCGCTCTACGCGCCCGACCGGCTCGACGGCCCGCGCCGGCGCGGCGAGGGCGGCCGGCTCGCCC
>DASTGK010000305.1:0-9383 GCA_035719085.1 Anaeromyxobacteraceae bacterium | reverse complement strand
GAGCACCGGCGTGCCGCCGCGCAGCGCGAAGAGGAAGGGCTTGCCCGGCTTCATCGGCACGCCGTGGACGCGCACCTCGGCGCCCAGCGCGCGCAGCGCCGCCGGCACGTGGTCGCGCTCGCCCACCGAGACGCCGCCGATGGTGACGACGGCGTCGCAGGCTCCGAGCGCCTCCTCCAGGATCGCCACGACGTCGGGGAGCCGATCCGGGGCGGCCCGGCGGACCACCTCGGCCCCGAGCGCGGCGCACAGGCCGGCCACGGCGGCGCCGTTCGAGTCGGGCGTGCGGCCTCCCACCACCTCGTCGCCGGTGGAGACGACGGCCACGCGCGGGCGGCGAACGGCGCGCACCGCCTCGACGCCGACGGCGGCGAGGAGCGCCACCTGCCTCGGCCCGAGCCGCGCGCCGGCCGGGAGCGCCAGCCCGCCCTCGGCCACGTCCTCTCCGGCCGGCCGGACGTTCTCGCCGAGGCGGGCCGGGTGGCGGAACCGGACCGCGCCGGGCAGCGGATCGACCGACTCCTCGCGCACCACCGCGTCGGCGCCGGCGGGGAGCGTACCCCCGGTGAAGATGCGCGCCGCCTCGCCCGGCGCGAGCGGCCCCGGGGCCTCGCCGGCGTAGACGACCAGGCGCACCGGCAGCGTCGTCTCGCCCGTCACCTCGGCCGCGCGCACGGCGTAGCCGTCCATGGCCGAGCAGGTGAAGGGCGGCGAGGCGAGCCGGGCGACGGTCGGCGCGGCCAGGTAGCGGCCGGCCGCTTCGGCCAGCGGGAGATCCTCGGGCTCCAGGGGAGACAGGGTCTCGACGATCGAGTCGCGAATGGCGAGGAGTCGCTCCATCGGGCGCGCATCATGCCACGCCGCCGCCCTGGACGAATCCCTGCCCCGCAAGCGTTGCGCCCGGCCGGTCTTGATCGGAGGCAAGGCGCAAGCCCTGCATCAGATCAAGCCAAAACCGGTCTCTATTCGCGGGCCTGACTGATGCAAACGAATTCCGGTCAAGTCAGCACGCCCCGACCAGCCTGGGAGGAACCGTGATCTCGAACTCGCCCGTCACCGACTGCGCCGCCTGCGCGCTCGGCATCGCCTCCCAGGGCAAGTGCCGGCTGACGCCGACGAGCCGCGAGTCGGGCGCCACCATCTGCGCCCAGGGCGAGCGGCCGCGCACCGTCTACTTCGTGAAGGAGGGCTTCGTCGCCCTCTCGGCGGTGAGCCCGCGCGGCTCGGAGCTGCTCCTCACGCTGCGCGGGCCTTCTTCGCTTCTGTGCACCGAGGCGCTGCAGGGAGAGCCCTCGCCCTTCGAGGTGCGCGCCCTCTCCCGCGTCCGCGTCTGCGGCATCGGCGGCGACGCCCTCTCCCAGTGGGTCGGCCCGGAGCGGAGCGCGGCCCGCGTCATCCTCGACCTGCTGCTCACCGAGTCGCGCCAGCAGCGCGACGAGGTCAACTGGCGCCAGGGCGACTGCCTCTCCCGGGTGGCCCGCTTCGCGCTGGCCCACTCGCGCTTCCTGGCCGACCGCCCGAACGCGGTGCGCAAGCAGGTCGTGGCGCGGCTGCTCGGCATGCGGCCCGAGACGCTCTCCCGCTGCCTCACCAAGCTCGAGAAGGACGGCGTCGTGGACGCCTCGCGCGGCGTGCGCGTGCTCGACCACCGACGGCTGGCCGCCATCGCGATGGAGGACGTGGCGGCCTAGGCGGACGGGGCGTCCCACCAGATGGAGACACGCCCCGGGGAGATGCGGTAAAGGAACGCCGCCGTTAGCTTCATCCCTGCGAAGCAAGGAGAATCACAATGTTCGGTCTCAGGATGCCGGAGCTGCTGATCATCGGGTTCATCGTGGTGCTGCTGTTCGGCGCCAACAAGCTGCCGGCGCTCGGCGCAGGGCTCGGCAACGGGATCCGCAGCTTCAAGAAGGCCTTCGCCGGCGAGGACGAGGAGAAGCCCGCCGCCAAGGACGAGACGCCGAAGGCGTAGGTCGCCTCACCGCGCGCGGTGCGGGGCGCAGCGCCTGCGAGGCGCGCCCTGCCAGGCGCAGTCCATGCGATCGGCCTCCACGCGACCGCCGCCCCGGCCGGGCCCGGCGGTCGTCGCGTCTCGAGGGGTTCCGCGGGGCTGCGCGTCGCCCCCTTTCCCGGGCACGAAGCTTTCATCGCTTCCCATGTTGGGGGGATGGAGGAGTGTCATGCCGGCGGGGGTGGCGCCGTCCGGCGCGGAGATCTCGGTTCGCCTCGCGGAGGCGTTCACGCCGCTCGAGGCCCACGTGCTGCACGATCTGGTGGAGCGAGCTCCGCCGGGCACGCTGGTCGACCTGGACTTCCACGCCGTGCGCACCTGCCACGACGTGGCACTCCTCCTGCTCTCTCGCGACCTCCGTTCGGGGCGTGCCCGGTTTGCCATCCACGGGATGAGCCACCACCAGAGCCGCGTGCTCGACTACCTGGGCACGGCGGGGACGGGCGAAGCCGCCGGAGCCTGACCGACCGCCGCGCCGCCCCGCCGCGAGAGGAGCATCATCCCGTACGCGTCGGGGTCGAACGGCGAGCCCCCCATCGTCGCACTGATCTCGTAACGCTCGTCGAGCCAGCGCAGCGTCAGGACTCCGTAGTCGACGCCGAACGTCGTGGCGCCGTGCTCAGAGGCGTTGCGGGACACGATCACCACGGACTGCGGAGGGTCGGCCTGGTACCGGTCCAGCAGGGCCCCCTCCCCGTAGACCGCGAGCGCGTCGGGCAAGGAGGCCACGTACGGCGTCGGGTTGGCTCTCCGGCTGAGGAAGTTGATCATCACGCCCTCCGGGATGACCGCCAGCGTCGCGCCCGGAGGGGCCGCCTGCGAGAGCCCTCCGAGGATGGCGTTCACGAACTCGCCGCGGCCGTCCGCGAGGAAGGCGTCGGCGCCGGCGCCGACGGTCACGGTCTTCTGCGCGAAGTACCTGTCATCGACCTGAAGGTGGACGGCGGCGACGTAGACCAGGACGGTCACGGCGACGGCGCGGAAGACGACGCCGCTCCCCCCGCCGCGGCGGAGCAGCCGCGGCGCGGCGCCGCCGAGCCAGGCCACGAGGAGGACCGTGGCCGGCATCGCGAGGACGAAGCCGTACTGGTACAGGCGCGCGTTGAGCACCATCTTGAGGAGCAGCAGCAGGGCGAAGACGGAGACCGCCACCCGGGCCAGGGCCGCCGGCTGGCAGGGGCCCTGCGCGCGCCAGGCGGCGACCAGGCTGGCGACGCTGAAGGCCGCGGCCACCGCCGGGAGCGGGCGGGCCGCGTCGAACCAGGCCGCCTCCGGGATCCAGGTCCACGCGGCCGCCGCGAGCGCGGCCGCCGCGAGCGCCGCGGCGATCCAGCGGGCGCGTGGGCCCCTGGCGAGCCGGTCCAGCAGCGCGGCCGCGCCGAACAGCAGCCCGTAGCCAGTGAGCCAGACCGCGGCCTGGCCGAGGTTGCTGGCCGGATGGTCGAAGCCCAGGCCGTTCATGTAGAACGGGCTCCGGGGTAGCCGGGTGCCCAGCCCGAGCCAGGGGCCGAACGTGGCGCGCCAGGCCACCGCAGGACCGGCCTGCAGCGAGAGGAGCGCCAGCGCGACCAGCGGCGGACCGAGCGCGGGGAGCGAGAGCGCGAGCGCCCAGCGGACCCGGGTGCGCCCGTCCGGCGCGTCGCGAAGCAGGAGCAGGCCGGCGATCCCGAGGGCGGCCGCGCAGGCGACGAACAGCTCCGGCTTGGTGAGGAAGACCAGCCCGAGGGCCGTGGAGGAGGCCGCCAGGTCGCGGAGCGCGCCGGTCCGGGCGTGGCGCCACAGGAAGGCGATCGCGGCGAGCGAGAGCAGCATCCCGTGCGTCGCGCCGTGGGAGTACGGCGTGACGTAGTTGAAGTTGCCGATCCCCAGGTACTGGCCGAACGCGAGCACGGTGAGGAAGAAGAGGCCGGCGAGCGTGGCCGAGAAACGGTCGCTCGTCTCGCGCAGCAGCACGTAGAGGAGCCAGGTGATCCCGGCGAGGACCGCCAGGTTGAGGACGACCAGTGTCCGCAGGCTCGTCCCCGCCACCAGGAACGCGAGGGCGTTCAGGTAGGGCGAGAGCGGCCCGGTCGCAGCGAGCATCACGTCCCGGTTGAGCACCTTGCCGAGGCTGAGCTGCCAGGGGATGTAGAGCTCGTGGCCGAAGTCGATCAAGACGTCGGGCCACTTCCCCCAGCTGAAGATCAGCATCGCCGCGAACGCGGTCACGAGCGCCGCGGCCGGGGCGAAGCGAGCCAGCAGGGTCGGTGCGGAGGGCGCGGGCGGGCTCTCGGGGCTGGTCGACGTCATGCGAGGAGGTGGCTCCGGTCGGTATGCGGGACGCGAGGCGTCGTGGGAGCCCGGCACTCTAGACCGGCGTCCCCGCGTGCGTACAGGCGCGCCTCACCTCCTCGACAGCAGCCGCGCCGTCCAGCGCGCCAGCGTGCCGCCGAGCCGGCCGCCCATCTCCTCCAGCCAGCGCGCCAGGCGCGAGCCGGGCCGCCGGCCGGGCCGCACCAGCCGGGCCTCCTCGAGCCGCGCCTCGATCCAGCGCTCCCCCTCGGCCGACAGGGCGCGGTCCTCCACCTCGGCGAGCGCCTCCAGGTTGGCGAGCGAGAGCGGGTCGAGGTTGAAGCTGCCAAGCAGCAGCCGCAGCGAGTCGACCACCATCACCTTGGCGTGGAGCATCGAGGCGGGCCGCTCGCGCACCTCGACGCCGGCGGCGAGCAGCTTGCGGTAGTGGCGCCGCGCCGCCGGGCGGGCCAGGGCGACGTCGCTCCGGCCCGGGAGGACGATCCGCACCTTCACGCCGCGCCGCGCCGCCGCGGTGATGCTGCGGATGAGGTGGCGATCGGGCAGGAAGTAGGCGTGCGCCAGGAGCACGCGCACCCGCGCGCCGCCGATCGCCTTCAGGTAGCGCCGCCGCAGCCGCCGCCCGCCGCCGAGGCCGGAGAGCCAGACGCGGATGACGCCGGCCGGGCTGTGGCCCCGCTCGCGCCGCGCCCGGCGCTGCAGCCACTCGGCGGTCGGCCCGCGCAGCTCGATGGCCAGGTCGGCCCAGCCCCGCTCGCGCGGCTCGCCCGGCACCCCGTACTCGTCGCCGATGTTGATGCCGCCGATGAAGGCGACGCGGCCGTCCACGGCCAGGATCTTCCGGTGGTTGCGCCGCCAGCGGCCGATGAGCGCCAGCGCCATGCGGTTGAAGATCTCCACCTCGCCGCCGGCCGCCCGCAGCCGGCCCTGGATCTCCCCGGCGTCGGCCGCCGAGCCCCAGCCGTCCACCACCACGAGCACTCGCACGCCGCGGGCCGCCGCGGCCGCCAGGCCGTCGAGGAAGCGGGCGCCCACGCCGCTCGCCGAGAACCGGTAGACCTCGAGGAAGACGTCCTCGCGCGCCCCCTCGATGGCCGCCAGCATGGCCGGGAAGGCCTCGGCGCCGCCGTCGAGCAGCCGCAGCTGGTCCGGCTCGCGCCGCGGGCGTCCACCCAGCCAGCCGGGCCGTTCCATCCGGCCAGATTAGGGCGCCCCCGGGTGGCGCGCCACAGCCGGGACGCCGCGGGCCGCTCCGTCGTTGACCCGGCAGGGCCGTCCGCCTAGATCGGATGGACTCATGGCCGAGACGGTCTTCGAGGAGCTGAAGCGCTACGTGAAGTTCGGCGAGGCCGACGAGGCCGCCCTGCGCGCCTTCCACCCGCTCGCGCGCGACCAGTTCCAGCGCATCGCCCAGGTCTTCTACGACCGGATCCTGGGGCACGAGGAGGCCTCCAAGGTCCTGCACGGCGGCGAGAGCCAGGTGGGCCAGCTCAAGATCACGCTCACCGCCTGGATGGAGTCGCTCCTCACCGGCCCCTGGGACGAGGCCTACTGGCACCAGCGCTACCGGATCGGGCGCGTCCACGTCCGCATCGGCATGCCGCAGCACTACATGTTCGGCGCCATGAACGTCATCCGGGCCGAGCTCGACGCGCTCGCCGAGGCGCGGCTCGCCGGGCAGCCGTCGCTCGACCCGACCCGGGTGGCCGTCGGGAAGATCCTCGACCTCGAGCTGGCCATCATGCTCCACACCTACCGCGACGACCTGCTGGCGCAGCAGGCGCGGGTGGAGCGGCTGTCGACCTTCGGGCAGCTCGTCGGCTCCATCGGCCACGATCTGCGCAACCCGCTCGGCGTCATCGAGACCTCGCTCTTCATCCTGCGCGGCCGCATCGGCGAGGACGAGCGGGCCAAGAAGCACGTCGACCGGATCAAGGAGCAGCTCGACCTCGCCAACGGGATCATCACCAACCTGCTCGACATGATCCGCAACCGGCCGCTGGCGCGCGAGGCGGTGAAGGTGGGCGAGGTGGTGCGCGCCGCCGTCGAGGTGGTGAAGCGCCCCGCCGGGGTGACGGTGGCGCTCGACGGGGTCGCGGCGCTGCCGGAGATCCAGGCCGACCCGGTGCAGCTCCGGCAGATCGTGGTCAACCTGGTGGAGAACGCGGTCCACGCCGCCTCGCCCCAGGGGGCGGTGACGGTGCGGGGCCGCGTCGAGGGGCCCGACGTGCTCATCGACGTGGAGGACACCGGCCCGGGCGTCGATCCCGCCACGCGCCGGCGCCTCTTCGAGCCGCTCATCACCACCAAGGAGAAGGGGATCGGCCTCGGCCTGGCGCTGGTGAAGCGGATCGCCGAGCGGCACGGCGGCGGGGTGGACTACTCGGATCGCGAGGGCGGCGGCGCGCGCTTCACGGTGCGCCTCCCCGCGGGCGGCACGGGCGAGGGGTGAGGCCATGCGGCGCTACCTGATCGTGGACGACAACCGCGACTTCGCGGAGAACCTGGCCGAGATCGTGCGCGACGCCGGCGACGAGGTGGCCATCGCCGAGGGGGGCGCCGAGGCCATCGCCCTGGCGCGCGCCACGCCCTTCGACGCCCTGCTCACCGACATGCGCATGCCGCTCATGGGCGGCGCCGAGCTGGTCCACGAGATCCGGCGCATCGACCCGGGCGTGGCCGCCATGGTGATCACCGCCCACGTGGGCGACGACGCCATCGAGGCGGCCCGCCGCGAGGGGCTGTTGGCGGTGCTGCCGAAGCCGGTGCCGATCGCCCGGCTGCTCGAGCTGCTCGGCTCGGCGCGGCGCGACGGGTTGGTGGTCATCGTCGAGGACGACCAGAAGCTTTCGGACAACCTGTGCGAGGTGCTGCGCCACGAGGGGTTCGCCGCGGTCACCGCCGCGTCGGTGCTCGAGACCGAGCGGCTCGGCCCGGTGCAGCCCTTCGCCGCGCTCGTCGACCTGCGCATCCCGGGCGGCCCGGACGGCGAGGCGATGCGCCGGCTGGGGGCCAAGTTCCCCGGCCTGCCCATGATCGTCATGACCGGGGTGCACGGCGAGGCCCCTCCCCTGCCCTCCGAGGCCTACTTCCCCAAGCCCTTCGACACGGGCGTCCTCATGGACGCGGTGCGGCGGCTCCACGCGGCGCGCGCCCGCCCGGCCGGCGCCGCATGAAGGAGCACGCCCCGCGCCGTCCGCGCATCCTCATCGTCGACGACAACGCCGGCCTGGTCGACAACCTCGGCGAGATCCTGGAGGACGCCGGCTACTCGGTGCGCGGCGCCGGCTCCTGCGCCGCCGCGGTGCCGGCCGCGCGCGAGGGGTTCGACGTGGCCCTCGTCGACCTGCGGCTCCCGGACGGCGACGGCACCGCGCTCGCGCCGCGGCTCAAGGAGCTCTCGCCGGACGGCGAGGTGGTGCTGCTCACCGGCTTCGCGACGCTCGAGTCGGCGGTGGCGGCGGTGCGCGCCGGCGCCTGCGCCTACCTGGTGAAGCCCTGCGCCACGCAGGAGCTGCTCGTCACGGTGGAGCAGGCGATGCGCCAGGTGCGGCTCCACGGCGAGAAGCGGGAGCTGGCGCGGCGCGCCCACATGTCCGAGCGGCTGGCCGCGGTCGGCACCATGACCGCCGGCCTGTCGCACGAGATCCGCAACCCGCTCAACGCCGCCGCGCTGCAGCTCACCGTGCTGGAGCGCCGGCTGCAGAAGCTGCCCGGCGAGGCGCAGGGGCCGCTCCTCGAGCCGCTGACGCTGGTGAAGGACGAGATCCGGCGGCTCGACCACATCCTCGAGGACTTCCTCCAGTTCGCCCGGCCGCGCGAGTACGTCCCCCGCCCCATCGACATCGGGCCCGTGGTGGCCCGGGTGCTCGACCTGCTCGGCGGCGAGGCGGAGCGGCGCTCCATCCGCGTGGAGCGCGAGCTGCCGGCGCCCCGGGACCTGCCGCCGGTGGCCGGCGACGAGGAGCGGCTGCGCCAGGTGCTCGTCAACCTGACGCTCAACGCGCTCGAGGCGACGCCCGACGGCGGCGCCGTCCGGGTCGGCTGCGCCGAGGAGCCGCCCGACCCCGAGGTCGAGGACGACGCCGGCCGCATCGCCATCACCATCGAGGACACCGGCCCCGGCGTGCCACCCGCCGTCCGCGAGCGGATCTTCGAGCCCTTCTTCACCACCAAGGCCAAGGGCTCGGGGCTCGGGCTCTCGATCGTCCACGCCATCGTGGCGCAGCACGGCGGGACCATCTCGATCGAAGACGGCGAGGGCGGCGGCGCCCGCTTCGTGCTGCGGCTGCCCGTGGCGAGGTGAGCTGCGAGCCCGCGCAGCGGAATGCTCGCAGCGAGTTCGCGGCGCGCGGCGAGGTCAGCAGCCCGGCGCGCGACGAGGCAGTGGGTCAAGCGTCCGCGCCGCGCAGCGTTCTGCGGCCGGAGCCCACCCGCGGCGAGCCCGAGCGGCGGGGAGCGCCCGACGGCAGCCGCGGAGCGAGGGCCCGAGGCGAGGAACGTGCCCCCTCACCCCGACCCGCGGTCTCGCCGCACGGCGAGGGACTGCCGATGGTTCTGTCAGCCCCCTCACCCTGGCCCTCTCACCCGAGGGGGGAGAGGGAGAAGACCCAAGGCCCAGGGGAAGGAGACGCGAACCGGCTACTCCGTCACGTCGGCGTCGCCGGCGTCGTCGGGCACGGCGCCGGCCGGGGCGCCGGAGTTGTACTCCTTCAGCCGGTACTGGATCTTGCGGACGCTGATGCCGAGGATCTCGGCGGCGCGCGACGTCGAGCCGCCCACCATCTCCAGCGTGCGGAGGATGGCCTCGCGCTCGATCTCGTAGAGCGTGGCGCCGGGGATGAGGGCGCCGGGCGCCCGCTCGCGGGGGCGTGGACCGCGCAGCGAGGGCGGCAGGTCCTCGGCGGTGAGCTCCGTCGACTTGCAGAGCACCACGGCGCGCTCCACCACGTTCTCGAGCTCGCGGACGTTGCCGGGCCAGTCGTGGGAGAGGAGCGCGTTCAAGGTGCCCGGGGCCAGGCCCTTGATCTCCTTGCCGTAGGCCTTCGAGTACATGTCGATGAAGTGCGACACGAGCGAC
>DASTGK010000304.1:0-7535 GCA_035719085.1 Anaeromyxobacteraceae bacterium | reverse complement strand
CGCGATCTGATCGCCGACGAGCTCGCGCAGATCAACGAGCAGGCCAAGCAGGTCGAGGCCAGGGCCGGCGCCGCGGCCGCCGCGGCAGGTCCGGGCGCCGGCTCGGCGGGCTCGGCGGCCGGCTCCGGCGCGGGGGCGGCGGCCACGGCGGCGGCGGCCGACGACGGCTCGGGCGGCACGCCCAGCATCTTGAGCGCGTAGCCGGCGATCTCGCGGAAGGGCGGGGCGGCCACCTCGCCGCCGTAGATCTCCCCCTTCGGCTCGTCGATGAAGACGCCCAGGACGACGCGCGGCGACTCGGCCGGCGCGAAGCCGACGAAGGAGCTGAAGTGGCGGTCGGCCGAGTAGCCGCCGGAGACCGGGTCGGCCTTCTGCGCCGTGCCGGTCTTGCCGGCGACGCGCCAGCCCTCGGGGCGAGCCCGCTTGCCGGTGCCGTCCGGATCCTCGACCACGCCGAGGAGCCAGCGGGCCACGGTGGCGGCGGCGGCCGGCGACACCGCCTGGCGCACCACCACCGGCTTTCCCTCGTCGAGGACGGCGCCGTCGCCCGGGTCGACGATGCGGCGCACCACGATCGGCTCCATCAGCTTGCCGCCGTTGGCGATGGCGCCCATGGCGGTCACCACCTGCAGCGCCGTGGCGGTGAGCCCCTGGCCGAAGCTCTGCGTGGCGAGGGTGATGTCGGCCTTGGGGAAGGGGAGCTGCCCCTTCCGCTCGCCGGGCAGGTCGATGCCGCTCCGCTCGCCGAAGCCGAAGGCGCCGAGCGCCTCCGAGAGCCCCTGCTTGCCGAGCCGGGCGCCGATGCGCGCCGCGCCGACGTTGGAGGAGGCGGCCAGCACCTTGGCCGGCCCGACCCAGCCGAGCGCCTTGTGGTCGTGGATGACGTGGCCGCCGACGGTGTAGCCGGCGCTGCAGTCGAGGGCGTCGGTCGGCTTCAGCACCCCGCGGTCGAGCGCGCCGGCGATGGTGAAGGTCTTGATGGTCGAGCCCGGCTCGAAGGCGTCGGTGACGGCCCGGTTGCGCAGCCCCTCCTTCTGCGGCGCGTTCGGGTTGACCGGCGGCCAGCTCGCCATGGCGAGCACCTCGCCGGTGGCCGGGTCCATGGCGACGGCGATGCCGGAGAGGGCGCGCGAGCCGCGCACCGCGTCGGCGAGGGCCCGCTCGGCGGCGAGCTGCAGCCCCTGGTCGATGGTCAGCTCGACGCGCGCCCCCTCGCGCGTGCGGCTCGCGCCCACGGCGTCGGAGAGGGCGACGCGGCCGGCGCCGTCGCGCAGCGAGGGGACCTTGGCCGGCTCGCCGCGCAGCACGTCGTCGAGCGAGAGCTCGACGCCGTCGAGGCCGGTCCCCTCGTCGCCGACGACGCCGAGGAGCTGGCCGGCGAGCGTGAGCTTCGGGTAGTAGCGGCGCGTCTCGGTGACGAGCTGCACGCCCGGGATGGCGAGCGCGCGCACCGCGGCCGCCTCGGCCGGCGAGACGCGCCGCTTCACCCAGACGAAGCGGGCGGCGCCGCGCTCCACCTTCTTGGCGAGCGCCTTGCCGTCGAGGGCGAGCGGCCGGGCCAGCGCCTGGAGCGCCCGCGCCGCCGAGCCGTTCCGGCGCGACAGCTCCTCGGGATCGACGAAGACCGACTCGGCGTCGGCCGAGCCGGCGAGGAGCACGCCGGAGCGGTCGACGATGGTGCCGCGGCGCGGCTTCAGCTCGTACTGGCGGACGTACTGGTCGCGCGCCTCGGCCGAGAGCCGGTCGCGCTGCACCACCTGGAGCTGCACGGCGCGCCAGGCCACGGTGGCGAAGCCGGCGGCGAAGAGGACGGCCACCACGCCGAGGCGGATGCCGGTCCAGCGCGCCGCCTTGGCGTCGAGCCCCTGGCGCACGCGCTACTCCCCGCGCGGCGCCGGCGCGGCCCGCGACGGCCCCCGGAGAGCGACCGGCTCCCCGGGGACCTCCGCGACCCGCGGCGCGTCCGAGGACGCCACCCGGGCACCCGCCGCCGCCCGCCCAGAAAGAGGCTCCGCCGGCGTGGGCCGGTGACCAACCCCGTCCACGCCCGCCCTACCCGCGGCCAGCCGCGGGCCTGCCGCCAACACCGCACCCGGCGCCGGCGGAGCCATCCCGAGACGCGTCCGCGCGAACCGCTCCAGCGCCGCGGGAGACCGGAGGGTCTCGACCTCGATGCGGAGGCGGTCGTTGTCGGACACGAGCCGCGCGTGCGCCTTCTGCAGCTCGCCGAGCTCGTAGGAGCTGGCGAGCGCGCGCGTGCGCGACCAGATGAAGAGGACCGCCAGGGCGGCGCAGAGGCCGACCAGCGAGGCGGCGCGGAGCACCGGCGCGGCCACCGGCGGGCGCGGGCGGCGGGCCGGCCTCACCGGAGCCGCTCCACCACGCGCAGCTTGGCGCTGCGCGACCGGGGGTTCCTGGCCACCTCGTCCTCCTGGGCGGCCACCGCCTTCCTCGTCACCGGCTTGAAGGTCGCCGAGGCGCCGCAGCCGCACACCGGCATGCCGGGCGGGCAGACGCAGGCCTGGCACAGGGCGCGGAACTTCTCCTTCACCGCGCGGTCCTCCAGGCTGTGGAAGCTGATGGCGCCGGCGCGCCCGCCCGGCCGCACCAGCGAGGGCAGGGCGTCGAGCCAGGCGGCCAGCGCGCCGAGCTCGTCGTTGACGGCGATGCGCAGCGCCTGGAAGGTGCGGGTGGCCGGGTGGATCTTGTGCGGCCAGGCCTTGCGCGGGATGGCGCCCGACACCACCTCGGCGAGGCGGGCGGTGTCGAGCGGCTCGCCGGCGTCGACGGCGCGGCGGATGGCGCGGGCGATGGGGCGGGCGAAGGACTCCTCGCCGTACTCCTTGATGACGCGGGCCAGCTCGCGCTCGTCGAGGCGCGCCAGGAGGTCGGCGAGCGTCTGCCCCTCCGGGCCCATGCGCATGTCGAGCGGACCGCCCTCGCGGAAGGAGAAGCCGCGCGACGGGTCGTCGAGCTGCGGCGAGGAGACGCCCAGGTCGACGAGGGCGCCGTCGACGCCGTCGAGCTTCAGGGCGGCGAGCACGTTCTTGGCGTCGCGGAAGTCGCCGCGGACGGCGCGGAAGGCCTCGCCGTAGCGGGCCAGGCGGGCCGTGGCGGCCGCGAGGGCGCGGGGGTCCTTGTCCATGCCGATCACCTGCGCTCCTGCCTGGAGGAAGAGCTCCGTGTGGCCGCCGCCGCCGAGCGTGCCGTCGAGGAAGAGGAGCCCCGGCCCCGGGCGGAGCAGCTCCACCACCTCGCGCGCCAAGACCGGCTCATGGCGGAAGTCATCGGTCACGCCGCACTGATAGCGTCGTCGACGTTGGCGTACATCTCGACGTGGCCCCCGGCCCCGCCGGCGTAGACGAGATCGCGGACGTAGCGGGTGGCCCCGGCGGCCCGCAGCCCCGGGATGGCCTTCAGGAGCGCCGCGCCCGCGTAGTGCAGGTGGGTGACCTTCTTCAGGTCGATGACCACCGTGCGCCCGAGCTCGCGCATCTCGCCGGCCAGCCGGGCGATGGAGGCCAGCTCCTCGCGCGACAGCTCGCCCACGCCGCGGATGACCGTCACCTGATCCTCGTGCCTCGTCTCGTACATGCCCACGCCCTCCACACCCGACCGCCGTGCACCGCCTCGCCTACCGCCCCTTGAGCGGGTCCCAGCGCTGGTCCTCCGGGATCTCCTGCTCCATCTCCGCCTGGTGGGTCGCCTTGTCGTAGAGCAGCAGGTGCGGCCCCATCCCGACCCAGACCACGTCCTTCGAGAGCGCGGCCCACTCGCGCAGGTCGGGCGGCACCAGCACCCGCCCGCTCTGGTCGAGGTCGACCTCGTGCGCGGTGGAGAAGGTCCGCAGGACGTTCCGCTGGACCAGGGCGTCGAAGGGCGAGGCGGCCATCACGCTGTCGGCGGCGCGCTTGAACGTCGAGTAGGGCAGCGCCATCACCGACCGGCCGAGCGGGCTGCGCATGAGCACGATGCGCGGCTCGCCGGCGGCGGCCAGCGCCTCGCGCAGCTTCACCGGCAGCGCCGTCCGCCCCTTGGCGTCGATCGTGTGGGTGAAGGTTCCGAAGAACACGGGCTGCCCGATCCTGCCGCTCCGATCCACGTTCTGCCACTTTTCGCCACGAAGCTGGTCGGATCTAGGGGGATCGGGCCCTGGAAGTCAACGGAGCCCGGGAACGGCCCGATATCGGTGCTGGGAGCGTGTTCAGGGCGGGTCAATCGGTGGCGTGTGGGAGAAGGCGCACACGCAAGGGCGGGTCGCCCGAAGCGACCCGAGAGGGCCCCCGTCCCGTCCGTTGCGCCGCGGCGCGCAACCAACCATCCTCGGGCTCCCCATTGACTCCGAGGTCAACGATGCCTTCGCTGCAGGGAAAGACCGTCTTCATCACCGGCGCGAGCCGCGGCATCGGCCGGGCCATCGGCCTCGCCTGCGCGCGCCAGGGGGCCAACGTGGTGGTGGCCGCCAAGACGAGCGCGCCGCACCCGAAGCTCCCGGGCACCATCCACGACGCGGCGGCCGAGCTCGCCAAGGCGGGCGGCCAGGCGCTCGCCGTCGAGTGCGACATCCGCGAGGAGGCGCAGGTGCAGGCCGCGGTGAAGCAGGCGGTGGAGCGCTTCGGCGGCATCGACGCGCTCGTCAACAACGCCTCGGCCATCCACCTCGCCGGCACGCTCGAGACGCCGATGAAGCGCTACGACCTGATGCACCAGGTGAACGCGCGCGGCACCTACCTGTGCACGCAGGCCTGCCTGCCGCACCTGCTGAAGGCCGCCAACCCGCACGTCCTCGTCCTCTCGCCGCCGCTCTCGCTCGACCCGCGCTGGTACCGCAGCCACGTGGCCTACACCATGGCCAAGTTCGGCATGTCGATGTGCGTGCTCGGCATGGCCGAGGAGTTCCGCGACCGCGGCGTGGCGGTGAACGCGCTCTGGCCGCGCACCATCATCGCCACCGCCGCGCTCAACCTGCTCGGCGGCGACGAGCTCGCCAGGCACGGCCGCACGGCCGAGATCGTGGCGGACGCCGCGGTGGCCATCCTGAAGCGCGACAGCCGCGGCTGCACCGGCAACTTCTTCATCGACGAGGAGGTGCTGCGCGCCGAGGGGGTGACCGACTTCGGCCGCTACGCCGTGCAGCCGGGCGAGGAGCTGGCGCCGGACCTGTTCTTGTAGGCTCTCGCTGCCTTCCGCCAGCGCTGGGATTGAGGCCCGCGCGGCGACGTGGTCCTCGCGGAGCGCGGCCGCATGGGGCGGCGTGGTCCCCCTCGGCAGTCCTCCCGCGCGGGCGGACCGGCTCCGCTCGCGCGCCTTCGCGCCGGTGTCGCCGATCCGGCGCGGGCGACCGCAGCGCGCGGCGGCGAAGCGTTCGGTGGGGCGGACGAGGTCGCGCGAGCGGGCCCTTACCCCGCGGTCCGGTCTGGCGGGGGCCCCACCACGACCGCCCTTGGCGCGGCCGCGCAGGCAGGCGCCGCGCTCTGCAGCCGGGACGACCTGGCAACCGCGAGCGTCCTCGCGGCGCCCGTCCGGCCGCCGCGATCACCGGCTCGCCGGGGGTGGCGCAGCCGCCTCGCGGAGCGGCGCCGGGAGCTCAGCGACCGCCTCGGCGCGCCCACGTCACCTGTGCGCGCCGCCAGCTGCTCGAAGCTCCGCGTCGCGAAGCGAGCGCGGAGCGAGTTCTGCCGGCGCGCCACATGCCCCGGGCCCGCGCGACGAGGCCCGCGAGTACCTGACCGCGCCGCGCAGCGTCAGCGGCGGAGCCCACCCGCGGCGAGCCACAGCGGCGGGGCTGCGACCGCAGGCCCGGCGAGAGGCGGTGTTGAACTCCTGCGCGTCAGGAGACCTCTTCGCCCTATCGGTGCCTCAGGCCCGCGGATCCTCCGGGTAGAGCAGGTCGAGGTCGTGGTCGGGGAGCCGCTCGTCCTGCTCGCCGGCCGCCTGCCACTCGCGCACCCCGGGGAGCGACAGGACCGCCTTCATGTAGGCGCCCGCCTCGCCGGAGGGGGCCACGCCGTAGGTCTGGAAGCGGAGCGCCACCGGCGCGTAGAAGGCGTCGGCGATGGTGAAGGTGCCGAAGAGGAGCGGGCCGCCCTGGCCGAAGCGGCGGCGCGTCTCGGTCCAGATCGCCTCGACCCGCGCGATGTCGGCCTGCACCTCCGGGCTGCGGCGGCGCTGCGGCCGCCTGGCCCGCACGTCCATCGACATCTCGTTGCGCAGCGCCATGAACCCGGAGTGCATCTCGGCGCAGATGGAGCGGGCGAAGGCGCGGGCCGCCGGATCGGCCGGCCAGAGCCCCGGGTGGCGCTCGGCCAGGTACTCGACGATGGCGAGCGAGTCCCAGACCAGCACGTCGCCGTCGGCGAGGCAGGGCACGCGCCCCGCCGGCAGCTTGCCGAAGCGCTCGGCCTTGCCGGCGTCGGTGCGCAGCGAGACCAGCTCCTCGCGGAAGGGGATGCCGGCCTCCCGCAGCACGAGCCAGGGGCGCAGCGACCAGGACGAGTAGTTCTTGTTCCCGATGAGGAGCGTGTAGGCCATGCGGGCATCATAGTGCTCATTCCTCCCTCCTCCTCCATCGGGGGAGGAGGGGCTGCTGACCGCCATCGGCACCGCCAGGCCGGTGACGCCGGCACCGACATCGCGGTGCGCCGCGTGCGGGGCCGTTGCGGAGCCCTGGGACTCCGCACACTTGGCCGTTGGCCGGCCCCTTGCTCTTCACGGGCGCGACGGCGCGAGCCGGCGCCGCGTGAAGCGGCCCGCGAGGCGACCCGGAGGACGAGCCCGATGGCGACGACGGCAACCCTGAACGTGATCGACCCGAGGTCCCGGTGAGCGCGCCCGTCGTCGTGAAGCGGCTCGACGTCCGCCCGCTCAAGGCGGCCGGCCTCCACCCGGTGGAGCAAGTGCTGCGCGAGCTCGCCCTGCTCGGCCCGGACCAGGCCTTCGAGGTGGTGACGCCCCACGCGCCGACGCCGCTCATCGAGCGGGCGGCGGCCCTCGGCCTCGCCGGCACCACCGTCGAGGAGTCGCCGGGGACCTTCGTCACCACCTTCGCGCGCGGCGCGGGGAGGGCGCCGTGACCCGGCGGCTCCTCCCGCTCCTCGCCGCCGCGCTCCTCGCGCCGGCCGCGGCCCGCGCCGAGGGGACCGGCGGCTGCCACTGCTTCCAGGACCGGACCTTCGACCCGGCGCGGCCGGCGGCGGCCGATCCCTACGTGCTCGCCACCACGCGCAGCTCGCTCCTCTCGGCCGCCTACGGCATCCAGAAGGCGTCGCTGGTACGCGCGGTCATGACCGGCTCGGCGCCCGAGGATCTCTGGATCGCCGAGTGGGTCGGAGCCAAGGCGGGGCGACCGGCGGCGCAGCTCCTCGCCGCGCGCGAGGAGCGCGGCTCCTGGCCGGCGGCGCTCCAGGGCGCCACCGGGCTCGGCGCGCCCTTCGAGGCGGCGCTCGCCGCCGGCGGCGATGCGCGGTCGCTCGCCGCGCTGGCCGTCGACGACGTGCTCGTCCACCGGCTCGGCGCCGACCCGCGCGCCCGCGCCG
>DASTGK010000303.1:0-2849 GCA_035719085.1 Anaeromyxobacteraceae bacterium | reverse complement strand
GCTCGTCCGGCGGCACCCCGGCCGCGGGCGGCGGCGACGCCGGCGTGGCCTCCTCCTCTTCCTCCATGACCAAGATGTGATGTCGGAGCCCTCCATGACCACCGAGACCGATCGCACCGAAGCCCTCTCCCCGGCGCCGCGCGCGCCCCGCCCGGCCGCCGCCCTGGTGGCCGTGGCCCTCCTCGGCGTCCTGGCCGGCGCCGGCGGCGTCTGGCTGCTCGGCCCGCGCAGCCACGACCACGGCGCCGAGGCCGGCGGCAAGAAGGCGCAGTACCAGTGCCCGATGCACCCCACCATCGTGCAGGACCACCCGGGCGACTGCCCGATCTGCGGCATGAAGCTCGTGCCCATGGGCGAGGCCGACCCGAAGCCGGCGCCCAAGCCCGGCGAGCGGGTCATCGCGTTCTACCGCTCCCCCATGGACCCTAAGCAGACCTCGCACGAGCCGAAGAAGGACGAGATGGGGATGGACTACGTCCCGGTCTACCAGGACGAGCTCGCCGGCGGTGGTGGCGGCGCCGACCTCGCCACCGTCAAGATCGACCCGGACCGGCAGCAGCTCATCGGCCTGCGGACGGTCGAGGCGACCGAGGGGCCCATCGGCGGCTCCTGGCGCACCAGCGGCCGGGTGGCGGTGGACGAGACCCGCGTCCACCACCTCAACGTCAAGTTCGGCGGCTTCGTGGAGCACGTGCACGCCGACTTCGTCGGCCGGCCGGTCCGCCAGGGCGAGCCGCTCTTCGCCATCTACAGCCCGGAGCTCCTGGCCGCGCAGGAGGAGTACCTGCTGGCGCTCAAGACGCGCGAGAGCCTGGCGGGGGCCAAGGGGCTCGTCGGCGACGGCGACGAGCTGGTGGCCTCGGCCCGCCGCAAGCTGGAGCTCTGGGACGTGCCGCGCGAGGACCTCGAGCGGCTGGAGCGGACGCGCCAGGCGGAGCGGACGATCACCATCCGCTCGCCGGCCTCGGGCGTGGTGGTCAAGAAGGACGTGGTCCCCGGCATGAAGGTGGCCGCCGGCGACATGCCCTACGAGATCGTCGACCTCTCGGCCGTCTGGGTGCTGGCCGATGTCTACGAGACCGAGCTCTCCCACGTGAAGGTGGGCGCGCCCGCCACGCTCGCCCTGAAGGCCATGCCGGGCAAGGAGTACCAGGGGCGCGTCGCCTTCATCGACCCGTTCCTCGACGCCAAGACCCGCACCGCCAAGGTGCGGCTCGCCTTCGCCAACCCGGGCGGCGACATCAAGCCGGAGATGTTCGGTGAGGTGGTGCTGAAGACGCCGGCGCGCCAGGGGCTGCGCGTCCCGTCCGACGCGGTCATCGACTCGGGCACGCGCAGCGTGGTCTTCGTGGCGCTCGCCGACGGCAAGTTCCAGCCGCGCCAGGTGCGGCTCGGCGTCAACGACGGCGACCAGGTGGAGGTGCTGGAGGGGCTGTCCGACGGCGAGCGGGTGGTGACCCGCGCCAACTTCCTCGTCGACTCCGAGTCCCGCCTCAAGGCCTCGCTCCAGGCGCTGGGCGGGGGGAAGTGACGCCATGATCAAGGCGATCATCTCCTTCAGCGCCCACAACAAGTACCTGGTGGTGGCGGCCACCCTGGTCGCCCTGGCGGGCGCCTGGTGGTCGATGAAGACCATCCCCCTCGACGCGCTGCCGGACCTCTCCGACACGCAGGTGATCGTCTACTCCAAGTGGGACCGGAGCCCGGACATCCTCGAGGACCAGGTCACCTACCCGATCACCGCCGCGCTGCTGGGCGCCCCGAAGGTGAAGGCCATCCGCGGCTTCTCCGACTTCGGCTTCAGCTACGTCTACGTCATCTTCGAGGACGGCACCGACCTGTACTGGGCGCGCAGCCGCGTGCTCGAGTACCTCTCCAAGATCCAGCCGCAGCTGCCGGCCGGCGTCAGCACCGAGCTCGGCCCCGACGCCACCAGCGTCGGCTGGGTCTACCAGTACGCGCTGGTGGACCGGACGGGCACCCACTCCTCCGACGAGCTGCGCTCCTACCAGGACTGGAACCTGCGCTACGCCATCCAGGCGGTGCCCGGCGTGTCGGAGGTGGCCACCGTCGGCGGCCAGGTGCGCCAGTACCAGATCACCGTCAACCCGAACGCGCTCGCCTCCTACAAGCTGCCGCTCGACGCGGTCATCCAGGCGGTGCGGCGCGGCAACAACGACGTGGGCGGCCGGCTCGTCGAGCTCTCGGGGCGCGAGTACATGGTGCGCGGCCGCGGCTACGTGAAGTCGGTGGGCGACCTGGAGAGCCTGGTGCTCAAGGCCGAGGGGGGCACGCCGGTCACGGTGAAGGACGTGGCCACCGTGGCGCTCGGCCCGGAGATGCGGCGCGGCATCGCCGACCTGGACGGCCAGGGCGACGTGGTGGGCGGCATCGTGGTGATGCGCTCCGGCGAGAACGCGCTCAACGTCATCAACCGCATCCAGGCCCGGCTCGAGGAGCTGAAGCCCTCGCTCCCCAAGGGTGTCGAGGTGGTGACCACCTACGACCGCTCGGAGCTGATCGAGCGGGCCATCGAGACGGTCAAGGGGAAGCTGATCGAGGAGATCGTCGTCGTCTCCATCATCATCCTCGTCTTCCTCTGGCACGTCCCGAGCGCCATCATCCCCATCATCACCATCCCGGTGAGCGTGGCGCTGGCCTTCATCCCCATGAACGCCATGGGGCTGAACGCCAACCTGATGTCGCTGGCCGGCATCGCCATCTCCATCGGCGTGCTGGTGGACGGCGCCATCGTCGAGGTGGAGAACGCCTACAACAAGATCCACCACTGGGACGCCGGCGGGCGCAAGGAGGACTTCCACCAGGTCCGCCTCGAGGCGCTCATGGAG
>DASTGK010000302.1:0-2169 GCA_035719085.1 Anaeromyxobacteraceae bacterium | reverse complement strand
CCGGTGGCCGCCCCGGGGGGCGGGGCCGGCGCCTGCGCCAGGGGCGAGCCGCCGGGCAGCGGCGGGCGGGGCCGGACGGGCACCTGGGCGGCGGCGAGCGCGGGGACGAGGCAGAGCGAGGCGAGGAGCGTGCGCATGGAGGGATCCACCGGTCTCACGGACCGCTGATGGTGTAGTCCTTCTTGATGACCTGGCCGCCCCGCTCGAGCTCGAGCGACACGTGCGACGACTCGCGGAGCTTCTGGTAGACCTCGAGGGCCTTGTCCGGCGAGTTGACCTCGTAGCCGTTGATCCGCGTGATGACGTCGCCGTTCTCGATGCCGATCGAGGAGTAGAGCGACCCGGGCTGGATCTGGAACAGCTTGAAGCCGTTGGCGACGCCGTTCTTGAAGCTGGGCACGAGCCGCGCCTGGGTGGCGAGCGTGTTGAGGTTGCTGAGCGCCGACTCGATCACCTGCTTGTCGATCTCGTAGCGGGTGTCGGTGAGCTTGCGCACGCCCTGCATGCCGGGCGCGCCGGGCGGCGCGAGCGGCGGCGGGCGGCCGGGCACCGGCGCCACGCCGACGTTGAGGCCGGGCTGCTCGTACGCCGTCCCGGGGCCGACGCCCTCGGCGTCGATGTACTCCTTGGTGCCGCCGTTGCAGACCACGGCCACCACCTTGAAGGCGTTGCCGGTGGCGTCGCCGTCGTCGCGCACGCGCTCCACGCCGAGCAGCCGGGCGCCGCCGAACTCCTCGCCCACGCCGACGACCCGGGCCTCGCGGCTCTGCGGATCGAGGATGGTGGCGAGCGAGGCGCGCGGGTGGTCGGCCAGCACGCTCGCCACGAGCTGCAGCCGCAGGTCGCTCTTCACCGGCCGGGCGGCGGCGTCGTCGCAGGTCTGCGGCCGCACCGGCACCGGCGGGCCGGCGTCCTCGACGACCTTGGGCGGCTCGACCCCGATGAGGAGGTAGAGCTTGTCCGAGTCGAGCGAGGTCGGCAGCACCGGGCGCGGCGGCGGCGCCGCGAGCGCGCCGAGGTCGGCCTGGGGCCGAGGCCGGATGGCCGCGCCCGCGATGGTGTTGACCGTGCGCGCCAGGAGCCAGGCCGCGGCGAAGAGCAGGGCCAGGTTGGCGGTCCAAGCGTACTTGCGGAAGAAGAGGTCGAGCATGGGTGCCCACGGGGAGGTGAGCAACCGACGTGCCACGCCTCGATGCGCCGACTGGTCCCCAACCGGGCGCCGTTCCAGGTGAATCCGGGAGGCGCACACCGCCCCGCCCCGGGGGGCGGCCGGTTCATGCCAATTTGGCAAAGGGGAGGCCGGGCCGGACCCCGGGCCGCCAATTTGTCAGGGCGGCTCCGGCTCCTCGCCGCCGCCCTCGCCGGGATCGAGCAGCCGCCCCGACTCGTCCCGCTCCAGCTTCCGGTAGATGGTCCGCGCCGCGATGCCGAGCAGCTGCGCCGCCAGGTTCTTGTCGCCGCGGGCATGACGCAGCGTCTCGCGGATCACCAGCCGCTCGACCTCGTCCATGGTGGTGCCGAGCGGCACCGTGAGCGTGGCGGCGGCCGCCCCGCCCGGCGCGGCCGGTCCGCCCGCGGCGCCGCGCAGCGCCTCCGGCAGGTCGGCGACGTCGATGACCTCGCCCCGCGTCAGGATCACCGCCCGCTCCACCGCGTGCATCAGCTCGCGCACGTTGCCCGGCCAGGCCGAGCCCTCGAGCGCGGCCAGCGCCGCCGGGGTGAAGCCGCCGATGCGCTTGCCGTTCTTCTCGGCGAAGCGGCGCAGGAAGGCGCTGGCGAGCAGCGGCACGTCCTCGCGCCGCTCGCGCAGGGGCGGCAGGCGCACCGAGACCACGTCGAGCCGGTAGAACAGGTCCTCGCGGAAGCGGCCCGCCTTCACCTCGGCGGCGAGGTCCTTGTTGGTGGCGGCCACGACGCGCACGTCCACCCGCACCGGCGCCGTGCCGCCGAGCCGGTCGAGCACGCCGTCCTGCAGCACGCGCAGGAGCTTCACCTGCACGGCCGGGGACATCTCGCCCACCTCGTCGAGGAAGAGCGTGCCGCCGTGGGCCCGCTCGAAGCGCCCCTCCTTGCGGCCGGCCGCGCCGGTGAAGGCCCCCTGCTCGTAGCCGAAGAGCTCCGACTCCAGGATCGACTCGGGGATGGCGGCGCAGTTGATGGGGACGAAGG
>DASTGK010000301.1:0-8779 GCA_035719085.1 Anaeromyxobacteraceae bacterium | reverse complement strand
CGGCCCGGCCTCGAGCCGCGCCAGGTAGCCGTCGAGCGCGCCGGCGTAGGCGTCGAGCGGGTCGGCCTCCTCGTCGCCGGGCAAGAGGTGCGTCGACTGATCGCCCACCGCCCCCTGGAAGAAGAGGCGCGTCCCGCCCTTGGCGCCGGCGAGGAGCCGCGCCGGCCAGTCGCCCGAGACGAGCCGGTTGCGCCCGCCGAGCATGGTCGGGTGGGCGGCGAAGGAGACCAGCTCGGCCACCGGCTCGCCGCCGGGCCGCGCCACGCGCACGGAGAGGACGCGCCCGTCGACCGAGCCGCCGCCGCGGTTGCGCACCAGCTCGGGGAAGCGGCCGCGCGCCACGGCGAGCGTGGCGGGGGCGCGGGCGGCGAGCGCGTCGCGCACCGCCCCGGCGACGGCGTCGGCCACCCGCTCGAAGGTGGCGGCGTCGTACGGCCCGGTGGCGCCGAGCTCGCCCGGCAGGGAGTCCCAGTAGCCGCCCGGCCCGGCGTGGGTGTGCGTCGCCGCCACCACCAGCGCGTCGACGCCCGCCCCGGCGAGCCGCGCCGAGACGGCCCGCTCGAGCGCGCCGGGGACGACGAGCAGCTCGGCCGAGGCGAGCGCCACCGTGCAGCCGGGCTCGGAGAGGACGAGCGCCCGCGCCGTGATCGGGTCCTTCACGCCCGCCGCGCCCCAGCGGAAGCGGGGGAAGCCGCCGATGGTCGGGGCGGCGCCGAGGTCGACGACGCGGCTCGCCGCGCCGGCCTGGAGGGGGCCGTGGCCCACCTGCGCGGCCTCCACGACGGGGGGGCGCGGGGGCCGCGCGCCGCGCCACGGCAGCGACAGGATCCCGAGGGAGATGGGCAGGATGAGGCTGGCGAGGACGAGCCGCCTCGCGCGCCGTGGGGTGGGGTTCTTTTTCAAGTCCGGACGGTTATACTCCGCCGCCTCATGGGGTACGACGCTGTCATTGACAAGCCCAAGGACGAGTGCGGCGTCTTCGGGATCTGGGCGCAGGGCCAGCACGACGAGGCGGCCAACTTCACCTACCTCGGCCTGCACGCGCTGCAGCACCGCGGCCAGGAGTCGGCCGGCATCGTCGCCACCGACGGCGAGACGCTCCACGTCCACCACGGCATGGGGCTCGTCGCCGACGTCTTCAACCCCGAGATCATCGCGCGGCTGAAGGGCGGCTCGGCCATCGGCCACGTCCGCTACTCGACGACCGGCGCCTCGCACCTCAAGAACGCCCAGCCCATCGCCGTGCAGTACTCGGGCGGCGCGGTGGCGGTGGCCCACAACGGCAACCTGGTCAACGCCGACGTGCTGCGCGGCGAGCTGGAGGCCCAGGGCTCGATCTTCACCTCCTCGACCGACACCGAGGTGATCGTCCACCTGCTCGCCAAGGCGAAGCAGGCGGGCGCCCCCAACTCGGCCGAGCAGCTGGTGGGCGCCGTCCGCCAGGCGCTGTCGCGCGTCTCCGGCGCCTACTCGGTCCTCTTCCTCAGCCCCAGGGCGATGGTGGGCGTGCGCGACCCGATGGGCTTCCGCCCCCTCGTGCTCGGCCAGCTCAAGGGGAAGTGGGTGCTCGCCAGCGAGACCACCGCGCTCGACCTCATCGAGGCCGAGTACGTCCGCGAGGTGGAGCCGGGCGAGGTCGTGGTGGTCGACGCCGACGGGCTGCGCAGCGAGCGGCTCTTCCCCGAGCAGCAGCGGCCCAAGCGGCTCGGCCGCTGCGTCTTCGAGCACATCTACTTCGCCCGGCCCGACTCGATCCTCTTCGGCAAGTCGGTCTACTCGGCGCGCCACGCCTTCGGGAAGCGGCTGGCCATCGAGCACCCGGTGCCGGCCGACCTCGTCATCCCGGTGCCCGACTCCGGCGTGCCGGCGGCCATCGGCTACGCCGAGCAGAGCGGCATCCCGTTCGCCATGGGGCTGGTGCGCAGCCACTACGTCGGCCGCACCTTCATCGAGCCGTCGCAGTCGATCCGCCACTTCGGCGTGAAGCTGAAGCTGAACGCGCTCAAGGACGTGCTCCGCGACAAGCGGGTGGTGGTGGTGGACGACTCGATCGTGCGCGGCACGACGAGCCGCAAGATCGTGAAGATGATCCGCGCCGCCGGCGCCGCCGAGGTGCACCTGCGCATCTCGTCGCCGCCCACCTCCTGGCCCTGCTACTACGGCATCGACACGCCGACGCGGCAGGAGCTCATCGCCTCCACCCACGACGAGCTGCAGATCGCCACCTACGTCACCGCCGACACGCTCGGCTACCTGTCGCGCGAGGGGCTCTACGCCGCGCTCGGCGAGGACCCGGGCACCTTCTGCGACGCCTGCTTCTCCGGCGAGTACCTGCTCGACTTCCCGCGCAAGGCGGCGTCGGCGCGCGGGCTGCGGGTCGTCGGGACCTAGCTCACGGCGACGCCCACGGCGCCAGGCGCCGCAGCGCGCCCTCGATGAGCGGGTCGCCGGGGGCCAGGGCCTGGGCCTCGCGCAGCCGCGCCACCGCCACCTCGATCCGGCCGGCGCCGAGGTGGCCCATGCCGTCGTCGTAGAGCGCCTGCGCCGCCGGCGGCCGCGTCGGCAGGGGCTCGGACTCCCGGGGTGCCCGCGCCGGCAGCCGGATCCCCTCGGCGGCGAGCGAGCGCTCGGCCTCCTCGAGCAGCGGGGCCCAGCGCTCCGGCCCCTCCGCCTCGTCGCGCGACAGCACCAGGAGGCGCCGCGAGAGGAGCGAGAAGAGGGCGCCGCGCACCCGGTCGAAGGCCGAGCCGAGGCGGCGCGCCACGGCGTCGACCGTCCGGCCCTCGCCGATCGTCTTCAGCAGCGCCACCTCCTCGGCCGAGAAGTCGGCGACGAGGCGCGGCGCGGCGCCCAGGAAGAGGGTGGCCTCGCGGGGCAGCCGGTCGGGCCGCCGGCCGGCGGCGCGCGCGGCGGAGGGATCGGCGCGCACCAGCTGCTCGAACCAGCCCAGGTCGGTGTGGCCGGGGAGGAGCTCGACGCCGAGCCGCGAGGGCTCCACGGCGCGCGACCAGACCACGCGGCCGCTGGCCCGCACGGTGCGCCCGATCGGCTCGCAGCGGATGGCGAGCGAGAGCTCGCGGCCGGGCGCGGCGAGCCGCGGCGTGACGAGCTGGCAGCCGCGCGGCCCGAGGTCCTCGGTCTCGGCGCGCCAGGAGGAGAACCGATCCCGGATCTCCACCTGGCACCGCTGCGGCACGCGCGGGGCGCGCCGCGGATCGAGGATGTCGCCGTGCACGAGCCGCCTCATGACAGGAGGGCAAGATTGGGCCGCGGCGTGACGCCACAAGCCCTCGCGGGGGCGAGACGGCCCCTTCAGGTTCGAGGAGCCCCCTCGGTCCAGCCCCGCGGGGCCGCCCAGGGGATAGAGTCGGCGCATGGCGGACCGGGAGGAGGCGTCGAATCGTTTTCGGATCGCCGCAGGCGAGGTGCTCGTCTACCGGCTCTTCGACGTGGCCGACGCCGTCGACCTCACCCGCGCCGAGCAGCTCGTCGCCACCAGCTCCCGCATCGCCCTGGAGAGCGCGCAGAGCGCCTCGGCGCTCCAGTTCCCGCGCGCGCCGCTCCACCTGGCGCTCGGCCGGCGCGAGGTGCCGCTGCCCACCGGCGCCCGCTCCGCCGAGGCCACGGCCCACGTCTTCGACTACGGCGTGGTCAGCGTCCGCTACCGGCTGCCGGTCCCGGCCGGCACGCCGCTCGACGCCCTGGTGCCGCTCTGCGAGGAGCTGCTCGTCGGCCCGACGACCGCGCTCGACCAGGCGGCGCGGCGCGACGCCGACGAGGTGGCGCGGGCCATCGAGGCGGCGCTGGAGCGGCCCCACGCCTGGGAGGGGCTGGAGAGCTACCACGTCGTCTTCGTGAGGCGCTTCGAGGAGGGGCCGGTGCCCGCGCCCCTCCTCCTCGCCGAGGCCCCCGTGCCGACGCTCCTGCTCGGGGAGACGAGCGCCACGCCCCTCTCCGCGGCGGAGCGCCAGGACGTGTTGTCGCACCACTTCTCCTACCTGGAGGACGACCTGGCGGTGGTCCACTGGAACTCGGCCCTGGTGGTCGAGCCCTCCGGCGTGGAGGACATCCCCGACCTGCTCGAGTTCGCCACCGCCCACCTGCTCGAGCTCCGCTACTACGACGCCCTGCTCGACCGCGAGCTGCACCGCATCTACGACGAGCTGGAGAAGGGGGGCAGCCCGCTCCTGCACCTCGTGACGCGCAAGTACCGGCGGCTGCAGCGGGAGACGGCGGCGCTGCTCCTCGAGCTCTCCGAGACGATCGAAAGGCTCGAAAACGCGGTGAAAATCGTCGGCGACTTCTACCTGGCCCGCCTCTACCAGAGCGCCGTGCGCCGCTTCCGGCTGCCGGCCTGGCAGGAGACGGTGCTGCGCAAGCAGAAGCTGGTCGCCGAGGTGAACGACCTCACCGGCGACGCCGCCGACACCAGCCGGTCGGAGCTGCTCGAGCTGGCCATCATCCTCCTCATCGTCTACGAGATTGTGGCGGCCGTCGCTTTACGCTGAGTAGGTGCGGTGGGGTCGGATCGCACACCGTACGGGTCGTCACGATCCTCACGGAAGGCCCGTTTTCCAGGCCGATCGTGAGGCCAGTTCGTTGACTTGGGGATCCGGAAGCGATATCACCCCGAGCATTCGCCGCCCTGGCATCCCAACGAACAGCGGCGGTCAGGAGGGTTCTCCGACATGACGCAGGCCCAGTTCTTCGCAGCGGTCGCCGAGGCGGCCCAGGTGTCCAAGGTCCAGGCCAAGGCCGTGTTCGAGGCCGTCGAGGCCGTCGTCCACAAGAGCCTCAAGGCCGAGAAGAAGATCCCGCTGGGCGGCCTCGGCGCCGTGAAGCTGGTGGAGCGCAAGGCCCGCATCGGCCGCAACCCGGCCACGGGTGAGCAGATCAAGATCCCGGCCAAGACGGTCGTGAAGATCGCGCCGGCCAAGGCGCTGAAGGACGCGTTCAACAAGAAGGCGAAGAAGTAGCCTTCCCTCGAAGAACCGCCGCACCGGCGCCCGTCGCGTTCCCACGCGGCGGGCGTTCGCTTTTGGCTGGGGTGCAGCGGCTACACGCGCGCCGGCGCGGCCGCCTCGAGCCTCAGCAGCGCCCGCAGGGTGCCGATGAGGTCGGCGAACTGCACCGGCTTCTGCAGGTAGACGTCGACGCCGAGGTCGAGCGCCCGCAGCCGCGCCTCCGCGCCGGCCGCGCTGATGACCATCACCGGCAGGTCGGCCAGCTCCGGGTCGCCGCGCAGCTTCTCCACCAGCGCGAAGCCGTCCATCACCGGCATGTAGAGGTCGGCCATGACGAGGTCGAGCTTGGGCGGCCGCCCGAGCCGCACCAGCGCCTCGTGGCCGTTCGGCGCGAACTCGACCGTCACGTCGATGGCGCCGTCCGCGGTCCGGAGCTTGCGCAGGGCGTACTCGTACATCTCGACCACGTGCGGGTTGTCCTCCACCACGAGCACGCGGAAGAGCCGCTTGCCCGGGGGGCTCGCCGCCGTCTGCACCGTCTCGGCCAGTCGCATGAGCGTCGCGCGGTCGTCGGCTCGATCCTCCGGGATGCGGACGGCCACGCCGGCCGGTCCTGCCTCGCCCGGTGGGCGCCTGCGGACCACCTCCACCTCCACCGACACCGGAGCGAGCAGCCCTGGGAAGCTGATCTCCAACGGGAGCCTGTCGCCGGGGGCCAGCTCCCGCTCGGTGCGCAGGAAGAGGCCGCTCGCCGAGAGGTTCTCGGTGGTGTCGCGGGCGCGCCGCTCCGAGCCGGGGTAGTCGACCCGGAGGACCAGGGGAACGCGGGGATCACGCCGCTTCTCTTGACCCTGATCCATGGGAAGTGCCGAGTATATCGCGGCGTATCTCCTTGACAATCTTACATTGCCTCACTAGCCTGCCCCGCGCCGTCGCACCCGCTCCCGTACGTACTTTCGGACTCCCATGACCACACATGCAGGTGGTGTCGAGGGGTTGCCGCGAGAGAAGGTCGAGCAGTTCGACCGCGAGCTCGCTGAAATCCTGAAGCGGTACCCGCCGGACCGGAAGGCCTCGGCCATGATCCCGGCGCTCCGGCTGGGGCAGACCCTGTTCGGCTACGTCAGCCCGGCGGTCCAGGCGCTGGCGGCCGACCGGCTCGGGACGTCTCCGTCCCGGGCCGAGGAGGTCGCCTCCTTCTACGTGATGCTCGAGACTCACCCCTTCGGCCGACACCTGGTCGAGGTGTGCACCAACGTCTCCTGCTCGCTGACGGGCGGCGATCGGCTCTACGCCTACCTGAAGCAGAAGCTGGCGCTCGCCGGCGCCGGCACCACCGCCGACGGCCGGTTCACGCTGCGCGAGGCCGAGTGCCTCGGCGCCTGCGGGACCGCGCCGGCCATGCTGGTGGACGAGGAGATGTACGAGCAGCTCACGCAGCAGAAGGTCGACAAGATCCTCGGGGAGCACCCGTGAGCGAGACGCTCGTCCTCTCCGCCCGCTGGGGCAAGCCCAACTCCGCCTCGCTCGAGTCCTACCGGGCCGACGGCGGCTACGCCGCGCTCGACAAGGCGCTCGGCATGGAGCCCTCCGCCATCGTCGAGGAGGTGAAGAAGTCGAACCTCCGCGGCCGCGGCGGCGCCGGCTTCGCCACCGGCCTCAAGTGGACCTTCCTGCCCAAGGACGTCCGGCCGCGCTACCTGACCGTCAACGCCGACGAGTCGGAGCCGGGCACGTTCAAGGACCGGTACATCATCGAGCACGATCCCCACATGCTGGTCGAGGGGATCGCCATCACCTGCGTCGCGCTCGACATCCACCTCGCCTACATCTACATCCGCGGCGAGTTCGCCAAGCAGGCGCGGGCGCTCGAGAAGGCCATCGCCGAGGCGCGGGCCGCCGGCATCATCGGCCCCAAGGTGCTCGGCAAGAAGGACTTCGACCTCGACATCCACGTGCACCGCGGCGCCGGCGCCTACATCTGCGGCGAGGAGTCGGCGCTGCTCGAGTCGCTCGAGGGCAAGAAGGGCTACCCGCGCCTCAAGCCGCCGTTCCCGGCGGTGGTGGGCCTGTGGGGCAAGCCGACCATCATCAACAACGTCGAGACCATCGCCAACATCCCGTGGATCGTCCGGAACGGCGGCGACGCCTTCGCGGCGCTCGGCGTGGGCAAGTCGGGCGGCACCCGCCTCTTCGGCGTCTCCGGCCACGTCAACCGGCCGGGCGTCTACGAGAAGCCGGTCCACTACAACCTGAAGAAGCTCATCATGGAGGACGCCGGCGGCGTCGTCGGCGGCCGCGCCATCAAGGCGGTCATCCCCGGCGGCTCCTCCTCGCCGGTGCTGCGCGGCGACGAGATCGACATCTCGCTCGAGTTCGACGCCGTCAAGGCGGCCGGCTCGATGTCCGGCTCCGGCGGCGTCATCGTCTTCGACGAGTCGACCTGCATGGTCCGGGCGCTGGCCCGCATCGCCAAGTTCTACGCCGAGGAGAGCTGCGGCCAGTGCACGCCGTGCCGCGAGGGGACCCACTGGATGGAGGGGATCCTCGAGCGCATCGAGCACGGCCACGCCTCGGTGGCCGACGTCGCCAAGCTGGAGCAGGTGGCCAACAGCATCGCCGGCAACACCATCTGCGCCCTCGGCGACGCGGCCGCCATGCCGGTCCAGTCCTTCCTCAAGAAGTTCCGCCACGAGTTCCTCGAGCACGCGGAGCTGCGCCGCTGCCCCCACGGCGACCACGGCTGGGGGCTCACCCAGGAGACCCGCGACGCCGTCGCCGGTCCGGTGAGGTACGCGCGATGAACGTGACCGCCGAGCAGATCACCTTCTTCGTCTTCGCCGTGCCGCTGCTCGTCACGGCGGCGGGCGTGGTCGGGTCGCGCAGCCCCATGTACGCGGCCATGAACCTCGTCGCCGCCTTCTTCTTCATGGCCGGCATCTACGTGCTGCTGTCGGCGCACCTCATCGCCTTCATGCAGGTGCTGGTCTACGCCGGCGCCGTCATGGTGCTCTTCCTCTTCGTCATCATGCTCCTCAGCCTCGGCAACGAGCACCTGGAGAAGGAGCAGGTGCGGGGGATCCAGCTCATCGGCGCCCTCGGCACCCTCGGCGCGCTCGTCATCCTGCTCTGGCAGCTCTTCGACGTGCCGCCGGAGGTGGCCCAGGTGGCCGCCGACTTCGGCACCGTCAAGGCGGTGGGGCGCACGCTCTTCACCCAGTACCTCCTGCCCTTCGAGGCGACGAGCCTGCTGCTCCTCGTCGCCATCGTGGGCGCGGTGGTGGTGGCGAAGGAGAAGATCTAGATGGTCCCGGTCAGCTGGTACCTGGTCCTCGCCGCCTGCCTCTTCGCCATCGGCCTGGTGGGCGTCCTCATCAAGCGCAACGCGCTCATCGTCATGATGTGCGTGGAGCTGATGCTCAACGCCGCCAACCTGACCTTCCTGGCCTTCTCGCGCCAGCAGGGGAACATCGGCGGCCACGCCGTGGCCTTCTTCGTCATCGCGGTGGCGGCGGCCGAGGCGGCCGTCGGCCTCTCCATCATCATCGCCATCTACCGCACCCGCGGCTCGGTCAACATGGACGAGGTGCGGGAGCTGCGCG
Source organism: Anaeromyxobacteraceae bacterium (assembly GCA_035719085.1). Taxonomy (GTDB): domain Bacteria; phylum Myxococcota; class Myxococcia; order Myxococcales; family Anaeromyxobacteraceae; genus JADKCZ01. The sequence goes on along the minus strand of DASTGK010000301.1, from coordinate 213 downwards.
AAGAGGTGTAGCGGCCCCGGGCGCCCGAAATGGCGCCCGTCCGCGGCGGGCGGCAGGGTAGAGTCGCGCCCATGCTCGCCCGCTGCGCCCGCTGCCAGGGCACCTTCACCACCGACCGCTTCGGCGTGCAGACCTGCCCGCACTGCGGCTCGGAGATCCTGCTCTCCGACCCGGCCCAGCCCGCAACCCCGCCGGCCCAGGGCGCCCTCGCCC
>DASTGK010000300.1:0-2615 GCA_035719085.1 Anaeromyxobacteraceae bacterium | reverse complement strand
AGTCGCCGAGGTGAGCCGGAGCGACGGCGCGACGAGTTGACGATGATCAAGCGGCCGGCGTCCCTGCGGCACCCCGCAGAGTTTTCGCGCCGATCAGCACCGGGAGTGGGAGAGGGCGTGACGTGGCCAGGCGAGGGCAGGGTGCTGGACCTGAGTCAATTGCCGCGGGGGTGCGTGAAATCCCCCAGTCGGACGATACCGGCCTCTCGAAACGAACGACATCCGCCGCCAAAGAGGTGCGGAGCGACTGGGCTCCCATGTCGGGAAAGTCCTTTCACATCGATGATGTCCGCGGGGCCCGCCCCGTGCATGGAGGCTGCCGCATGAGGCTCGGGTCCCTTCGCTACGCATTGGTTGCGCTCGTCTCCTCCCTGCCGCTCTCCGCGCTCGCCGCCGTGACGGTCACGGCCACGGTGACGCCCGCCACGACGCCGGTCTCGGCCGGCTCGTCGGTGCCGGTGACCTGCTTCGCCGAGGGCAGCTCGGGGATGATGGGGTCGACCACCATCGACTCGGTCAGCGTGAACGTCAGCGGCGGGACCGCGACCCCGACCCAGCTCACCGGCGCGGTCTCGACCACCTGCTCCAGCGGGAGCGGGACCTGCAGCGTCCTCCAGGGCACCGTCGCCTGGGCGACGCCGGCGACGGCCGGCGACCTCACGGTGACGTGCACCGCCGCCTACACGACCAGCTCCTTCGTGGGGAGCACCAAGGGCACGCTGGTGAGCGCCCCCGCCACGCTCACCACGGTGGCCGCCGCGCTCGCCGCCCCGGTCATCGACTCGATCACCGGCCCGGACCAGCTCGTCTCCGGCGCCGGCAACGCGGCGCTCTCGGTCGCGGCCCACGACCCGAACAGCCCGCCGGCCTCGCTCACCTACACCTGGACCACCAACGGCGGCACCGTCACGCAGGACCCGTCCAACCCGGCCGCCGCCTCCTGGGCCCCGCCCGCGACCCCCGGCCTGTACACGGTCTCGGTCACCGTGGCCAACAGCGCCACCTCCTCGGTCGCCGCCAAGAACATCGCCCTCGTCCTCGCCGCCTACCAGGCGCCGCTCGCCGCCCAGCTCCAGGCGCCGCGCCGGCTGGCGGTCGGGTCGCAGGGCGACATGTACGTGATCGACGGCGCCACCGGCGCGCTCCACCTGGTGACCGCCCGCGGCGAGACCAAGGGCGTCATCACCGTCACCGACGGCGCGCTGGCCGTCGCCAAGGGGCCGGGGGTCGTCTACGTCACCACCAAGACCGGCCGCATCCTCAAGCTGGACCCCTCCACCGGGCGCTACCTCGGCGAGGTGCTGCTGGCCGGGGGCCGCTTCATCCAGCCGATGGGCATCGCCTGGGAGCCGACCCGCGCGCTCATCTGGGTGGCCGACACCGAGGCCGGGGTGGTCCGGCTGGTCCGGCCGGACGGCACCACGGTGCGCGTCATCACCGCGGGCGGCCAGTCGCCCCTGGGCGGCGTGCTCGACGTGGCCGTCGACTCGACGAACGGCAAGGCCTACGTGCTGCGCCGGGAGGCCAAGGCCCCCTCGCAGCTCCTCGCGACCGATCCGCCGGAGCTGGCCAAGCTGGTCCACGTCTACGACCTCGACGGCAACTACGCGGCCTCCTACGTCACCGTGGGCAGCGGCGCCGGCTACGTCTCCCGCGCCGGCGGCGCCACGGTCGACCTGATGGGCCGCGTCCTCGTGAGCGACATCTTCCAGGGGACCATCCAGGCCTTCGACCGGACCGGCGCCGGGGCCGGCTCGATCGGCGCCTGGGGCTCGGACCCCGGCCAGCTCCAGAGCCCGATGGGGCTCGCCATCATGGCCAACGGCGACGTGGCCGTGGCCAACACCAACCTCGGCCGCATCGACCGGTTCGGCTCGGGCGCGCCGCTGCCCACCTGCGCCGTCAACGGCAAGCCGGACAGCGACTGCGACGGCATGGACGACGCCTGGGAGCTGGCCCACGGCCTCAACCCGCTCGACCCGCGCGACGCGCTCTCCGACAAGGACGGCGACGGCCTCATGGCGCTCGAGGAGTACCGCCACGGCACCGACCCCAACCTGGCCGACACCGACGGCGACGGCTTCTCGGATCGCGACGAGCTGCTGGCCGGCTTCGACCCGCTCAATCCGCTCGACCACAAGCCGGCCCTCTCGGCGACCGCCCCGGCCCAGACCGGCCCTGGCCTGGTCCGCGTGAGCGGGGTGGCCGCCGGCCCCGGCACCTGCAGTGCCGCGTGGCGCCAGGTGAGCGGTCCCGCGGTGACCCTGCGCGACGCGACCACCGCCTCGCCCTCCTTCGTGGCCCGCAGCGCCGGCACCTACGTCCTCGAGGGGACGGCGACCTGCGTCGTCTCCGCCACCGGCAAGGCGGTCAGCGCGCCGGTCCAGGTGTCGGTGGCCGTCGAGAACGTCCCGCCGCGGGCCGACGCCGGCCGCACGGCGGTGGTCGCGCTCGGCACCCGCGCCGACCTCTCGGGCGACGACTCCTCCGACGCCAACGGCGACGCGCTCACCTACGGCTGGTCGCAGGTGGCCGGCCCCGCGGCGCTGGCCCGCCCCAGCGGCGACGGCGTGGCCGTCCGCCCCGCCGCCCCCGGCTACTCGGCCTACCGCGTC
>DASTGK010000299.1:0-4875 GCA_035719085.1 Anaeromyxobacteraceae bacterium | reverse complement strand
GCTGGCCGACGTCCCCGTCCGCGAGGAGCGGCTGCGCCGCCAGGTCGGCCGGCTCCACCAGCGCCGGGTCGGCGAGGACGATCCGCCCGACGCCGGCCGCCGAGAGCGCCAGCGCCGCGGGGGCGCCGAGCGGCCCCGCGCCCACCACCAGCGCCGTGCTGTCGCGAAGCGTACCCATGGGGGCGTCCAGGTTCCCGAGCCGGCAGGGGCCGGCTCCCAGCCAACCTAACGACGCCCTGGCGCGCGGGGCTGTCCTGCGCGGGCGGGACCTGCGCCGGGGGCTGGCTCACGAGCCGGCCGACGGGTGTTTCCAGGTTGCCGGACGCAGCGCCCGCCCCCGGAGGTCCCGATGAACGCCGCCCGCACCGCCGCCCTCGCTCCCCTCCTCGCGCTCGCGATCGGCTGCGGCGGCCCCGGCGGCGGCGAGCCCCCGGCCGCGGCCGGCAGCCCCCCCACCTCGCCGGGAAGCCCCGGCAACCCGCCGGCGCCGCCGACCGGCTCGGGCCAGACCCCCGGCACGCCGGCTCCCGCGCCGGTCGACCCGGCCGCCCCGCCCCCGGGCGGCTCGGGCAGCAGCCGCTTCCAGATCGGCGCCGCCGCCGGCCTCTACCTCGTCGACCCGGTGGCGGGCGAGCCGTCGGTCGAGGGGCTCGTCGTGGTGACGCTGACCGCCATCTCCACCAACGGCTTCATCCCGCCGGCCGACACGGTCGTCACGCTGAACGGCGTGCCGCTCCTGCGCGACCCGAGCCTGAGCGGCGCCTACTGGCGCGTCGATCCGGCCGGCCCGCAGCCGGTCGTCGGCAGCGGCGGCGAGCTCCTCCTCGTTGCGCGCGCCACGCTGGACGGGAAGCCGATCGAGCGGACGCTGGTCCTGCCGTGCCCCGCCGACGTGGCCGTCACCACCACGCCCGCGCCGGGCGCGCCGCTCGCCCAGGGCGGGACGCTCCACCTCGCCTCGGCGGCCGATCTCACCCTCAACCCGGGCGTGCCGGCGATGGCCAACACCTACCCGACGGCGACGCTCTACGGCTTCGACCCGGCGGCGCGCACGCTCAGCGCCGCCCTCCCGGCTCACCCCATCGGCCCCGGCCCGCTGGCCGTCGACCTGACCGCCCCGGCGAGCGCCGCGCCGGCCTGGCTCCTCGACCTGCGCTGGCCGGGGCCGTGGGTGATCGACGGCGAGACGGGCGGCTTCTGCGGCCTGGCGAAGCGCTTCACCTGGACGCGCTGACGCCGCGCCGCCGGGCCGTCACGGCGGCGGCGCCACCACGCGCGGCGAGGGGCGGCGCACCGCCTCGGGCCGGGCCAGGAAGGCGGCCACGTCCTCCCAGAGCGCCTCGAACTGCGGCCGGTCGAAGCCGGAGCCGGAGGCCATCCAGTCGAAGTGGGGCGGCACGAAGGTGGGCCCGGCGAAGTGGCCGAGCACGTCGTGGTGGTCGGCCCACGCGGCGTGCAGCACCGCGCCGTGCACCTGGCTCAGCGTCGGGACGATGCCGTCGTTGGCGCGGGCCGACGGGATGCGGCCGTAGGCGCGCCGCAGGACGCCCGCGCTCGCCTCGTCGAGCCGCGGCAGCCAGCCGGTCGGCGCGCCCGCGGCCAGCCGGTAGAGGGCGACGAAGATGGCGTGGGTCGCCTGGGCGTACGGGTCGAAGCCGGCCGCGAGGAGCGAGCGCAGCCCCGGCGGTCGGGCCTGCGTCACCACGCAGCCGTACGGCAGGCCTGGCCGGTCGCGCGCCGAGGCGTTGAAGAGCTCCACGCCGGCCGGCGCCAGCTGGGCGACGAGCCCCTGGTCGGTCCGCACGTCGGCCAGGAACCCCTCGATGGCCCGGCGGCGCTCGCCCGAGAAGTCGGCGAGCAGCTGCTGGTAGAGCTGCTCCAGCACGCTGGAGGGCGGCGCCTTGCCGAGCCGCAGCAGGCGCGCCAGCCTCACCACCGCCGAGAGCGGCAGCCGGCCGGTCCGCAGCGCGTGGATGGTGGCGAGCGAGAGGAGCCGGAGCGCCTGCTGGCCGAGGAGGCTGCCGAAGGCGTGGGCCAGCGGCGTCCCCTGGTGCGGGGCGGCCACCGTCACCGCGGCCCGCACCGCCGAGGCGCACCGCTCCACGTCGACGGCCGTCGGCAGCGCGGCGCCCGGCGTGAGGAGGAGCCGGATGTCGAGGCCGCCGCTCGAGTGGCCCACCAGGCTCACCGCGCCCGGCGCGCGGTCGAGGAGCGCGATCACGGCCTCGGCGAGCAGCGCCGCGCGGCGCGGCAGGGAGGCGGTCGGCTCGGTGCGCACCACCACCACCTCGCCCTCCAGCCCGAGCGCCGGGCCGATCTCGGCGAGGTGGTCGCGGACGTGGCCGAAGTAGGTGAAGTCGCCCAGGTTGGCGAAGCCGAAGAAGCCCGGGACGAGGACGACGTGGTTGGGCCGGGGCACGCCGTCACGCTACCGCCGCCGCCACCGCCTGGCGACCGGACCGGCCTGGGCCCCCAACGAACCGGCCGCGCCCCGCCCGTGCGCTCGGTCCGTGTCGGGACGCGAGGGACGCCCACCAACGCCCGATTCGGGGGGCGGCGAGGGGCCCGCCACGATGGGGCTCAAGCGATCGGATAGCGCCCGGTCCCGGCGGTGGTGCCAGCGCCCCGGGCAGGAGGGTGGACGAAATGACCTCCGCGCGGGCTCACCCCTTCGCCGAAGACGTCGCCGATCCAGCCGAACCGTTCATCCCACAACCCTGGACGGACCGCCGTCTAGGTGGCAGGCGACGCGCTCCGCGAGGGGACCGCGACCGCCCGGACCCTCGGTCGCGTCCTATGCAAGTATTTAACGTGACAAAGGTTTTTGCCGGTTTGGCCGCTTTCGCACGCTCGACGCGACGTGCTAGGGCGTCGCGCGGCTGCCCCTGATCGCGCGACACGAGATCGAGGGACAAGGGGCGGCCGCGCGCGCCTGGCGTGTCGCACCGCGCCAGGCCGGGACCGAAGGGGGCCCGGGAGCGCGCAACGACGCAGCGAGCAGGAGGTCACATGAAGGCAGTGAACAAGCGGACGGTGGCGCTGGTCGTGGCGCTCGGAGCCTTGCTCTGCTGGGCTCCGGACGCGGCGGCCTTCTCGAGCTTCTACACGAGCATGTGCGCCGGCTGCCACACGCCGACGGTCGTCGGCTCGACCGCCACCACGTGCAACGGGTGCCACGCCCACGGCACGCACCCCGACTCGACCAAGAGCAGCATCAACGTGACCGGCGCCACCGACGCCGCGAGCTACACGCCGGGCCAGACGGTGACGGTCACCATCAACGGCGGCTACCGGACGGGCTGGATCCGCGCCGCCCTCTTCGACCAAAACATGGCCCAGCTGGCCATCAGCACCGGGCCGAACGGGATGGGCGGCGGGGCCGGCTACCCGGTCACGCTGACCGCGCCGGCACCGACGGCCCCGGGGACCTACACCTGGAACGTCGGCTGGTACGGCAACCAGTTCGACATCGCGGGCGCGGCCTTCGGCCCGCGCTTCACGCCCGACCCGAACAACCCGAACCACGGCTTCGAGGTGGTCTCGACCAACTCCTTCACCGTGGCCGCGGCGGCCGCGCCGGCCATCACGCTCTCGCCGACCAGCCTCGACTTCGGCACGGTGACCGACGGCACGAGCGCCACCCGCACCTTCACCGTCGGCAACGCCGGCACGGCCGCGCTCACCGTGACGGTGACGGCGACGGCCGGGACGAGCGGCGAGTACACGTTCGACCGCGCCAGCTTCGGGGTCTCTCCGGGCGGCAGCACCACCGTGACCGTCACCTACGCGCCGACCGACGTCGGCACCGACGTCGGCTCGCTCACCGTCGCCTCCAACGACCCGCTGCAGCCCTCGCTCCCGGTGGCCCTCTCCGGCACCGGCGCCGCGGCGACCACCCCGGCGCCGCAGATCGCCGTCTCGCCGGCCTCGCTCGACTTCGGCACGGTGACGGTGGGCCAGTCCGCCGACCGCACGTTCACCATCTCGAACGGCGGCACCGCCCAGCTCACCGCCACGCTGACGCTCGGCGCGGGGTCGTCGCCCGGCTTCACCTTCACGCCGGCGACCGCCACCGTCGCGGCGGGCGGCAGCCAGGCGGTCACGGTCACCTTCGCGGCGTCCGCCGCGGGGGCCGCCTCCGGCTCGATCGTGATCACGAGCAACGACACGGCCAACCCGAGCGTCACGGTCGGGCTCACCGCCACCGGCTCGGCCGCGGCCGCGCCGGCCATCGCCCTCGACCCGGCGTCGCTCGACTTCGGCCAGGTGACCGTGGGCCAGTCGGGCCAGCGGACCGTCGCCGTCCGCAACCAGGGGACGGCCACGCTGAACGTGTCGTCGATCGCCCTCTGCACCGGGACGAGCGCCGCCTTCACCTGGTCGCCGGCCGCGCCCTTCGCGGTGTCGCCGGGCGGTGCGACGCAGCTCACCGTCACCTACGCGCCGACCGCGGCGGGCACCGACACCGGCTGCCTCACCGTGGCGAGCGACGATCCGGCCCACCCGTCGAGCACGCTGGCGCTCTCCGCCGCCGCGGTGGCGCAGGGCACGCTCGCGGGCGACGTCGACATCGACGAGCTGGAGGTGGCCGAGTCGCTCGACACGCGCCAGGCGCGCACCGTCACGCCCCGGGCCGAGCTGAAGAACCGCGGCACCACGGCCGCCACGGCCACCGCCACGCTCGACGCCGTGCTGGGCGGCGCGGCGGCCTACCACCAGGCCATGCCGGTCTCGGTCGCCGCGGGGCAGGAGGCCGAGCTCGCCTTCCCGCCGCTCTCCGTCCCGGCCGGGACGACGGGCGCCATCGTCTGGACGCTCACCGTGGACGACGCCAACCCGGACGTCGACCGGGCCACCGCGACGACCCGGCTCCGC
>DASTGK010000298.1:0-2173 GCA_035719085.1 Anaeromyxobacteraceae bacterium | reverse complement strand
GTGAAGGTGAGGTCCTCGACCGCGGTAACCCTCCCGTACCGCTTCGTCAGACCCGCGAACTCGATAAGTGCCATGGTGTTCGGCTCCCCTGTGTCGGTGCCGCTCCCTAGCGGCGTCCACCGACCATAGGTATGGCTGCTGCGCGAGGCCGACTTCGAGCCCCTGGCGCGCGGCTACGACTTCCTGCGCCGGGTGGAGCTGCGGCTGCGCATCGTCCACGACTACGGCGTCGACCACCTGCCGGAGGGCGGGCCGGCGCTGGCGCAGCTGGCGCGGCGGCTCGGCTACTTCGGCGAGGACCCCGGCGCCCGCTTCCAGGCCGAGTACGCCCGGGTGACGGCCACGGTGCGCGAGGCCTTCGGCCGGGTGGTGAGCGGCTGACGCACAGAACCCCACCCCGCACCCGCACCCGAACCCGCACCCGAACCCGAACCCGAACCCGAACCCGTGGCCTGTGCCCGTGGCCCGTGGCCCGTTCCCGCTCGGCACCATGGCGCCCGCTTCGCACCTGGCTATGATGCGCCGCGCCATGCTGCCGCCCGACGACCAGGTCGACGCCTGGAAGGCTCGCACCGGCCCGCTCGAGGAGGCGGAGGTGGCGCTGGTGCGCGCCGTGGTGAGCCAGCCGGCCTGGCTGCCCGAGCACGAGGAGCACGCGCTCCGCTACGCCCTCAACCTGGCCCGGCTCGGCCCGGTGCGGGTGCCGGGCGGCGGCGACGTCGACCTCGCGCCGCTGCTCGCCCCCTACCGCGAGGAGGTGCTGTCGGTGGTGCCGCCGCTCCTCGCCCGCTCGGGCGTCGACCAGGTGGCCGCGGCCCGGCTCGCGCCGCACCTCGCCGCCCACGCCCGCGCCTGGCGGGCCCGCGCGCTCGCTGCCTTCGAGGGGCGCCTCCCGCCCGAGGCGCTCGACCGGGAGTGCTGCGAGAAGGCGCTGGTGCTCGTCTGCGGCGGCGGCGGCGGCGTGGCCTGGTCGTACCTGGGCGCCTTCGACCTGCTCGAACAGTACGGCCTCACGCCGCGCCTGCTGGCCGGCACCAGCATGGGCGCCGCCATCGGCCTCTTCCGCGCCCGCCACGCCCGCTGGCGCGCCGAGGAGGTGGCCGAGGTGGTGCGCGGCCTCTCCTTCCGCACCCTCTTCCGCTTCCTGGAGACCGGCTCGCGCTACGGGCTGCCGGCGGCGATGCGGCTCTGCCTGCGCGCCGCCGTGTCGGGCCACCTGGCCGGCCCGGGCGGCCAGGTGCCGGCGCTGCGCGACCTCGCCATCCCGCTCGTGGTGACCTGCACCGGCCTGCGCACCGGCGCCCTGCCGCGCGATCCGGAGTACTACGAGCACCTGCTCGCCCCGCCCGGCCCCGGGGCGAAGCCGCACGCGGTGAAGCGGCTGGCCGGCGACGTGTTCCGCGCCGTGGGCGAGCTCATGGCGCAGCGCGACCGCTTCGCCCGGGTCTACCTCGGCGCCGACGAGGGGACCGAGGCCTTCGACGCCGTCGACGCGGTCGGCTTCTCGTCGGCCCTGCCCGGCGTCATCCACTACGACGTGCTGCGCGACGACCCGGCCATGCACGCCCTGCTCGGCGAGCTCTTCGCCCGGCGCGACCTCTCCCGGCTGGTGGACGGCGGCCTCGTCGACAACCTGCCGGCGCGCACCGCCTGGGGGATGGCGCAGGCCGGCGCCCTCGGCACCCGCAACGCCTTCGTGCTCGGCCTGGAGGGCTTCGGCCCCAAGCTGACGCAGCCGCTCTGGTTCGGCCTCGAGCAGCTGGCGGCGCAGAACGTGGCGCGCAGCCGCCCCTTCGTCCACCTGCTCAAGTCCTACCAGCGCGTCCTCTCGCCGGTGGAGGTGGTGCCGGGCGAGCGGACGCTCGCCCGGGCCATCCAGTCGGGCAAGGCGGAGCTGCTGCCGGACATGCCGCTCGTGGCCCGGCTCTGCCGGCCGTACCCGGCGCTGCGCTGACGGGCGCCCCTTTACCGCCGCACCGGCCGCATCGGCCGCCCGGAGACCGGGTCGCGCCCGGCGAGCCCGATGGCGAGGCGGATGCTCCGCTCCTCGCCCGGCATGAGCTTCTGCCCGGTCCACTGCAGGCCGATGAAGACCTCGTTCGAGCTGAGCGGCACCGGCCCGGGGCCGGGCGAGAACTTGCCGGCCGCGTTGGAGAAGTAGACCTGCGACGGC
>DASTGK010000297.1:0-3027 GCA_035719085.1 Anaeromyxobacteraceae bacterium | reverse complement strand
ACCGGCTACACGACCGGCGCCTGCGCCGCCGCGGCCGCGCGCGCTGCCTGCCGGGCGGCCGTCTCGGGGAAGCCCTCGCGACAGGTGACCGTCACGCTCCCGAACGGCCAGCCGGCCACCTTCGCCGTGGCGCGCTGCGAGCCATCGGCCGGCGCGGCCCGCTGCGGTGTCGTCAAGGACGCCGGCGACGACCCGGACGTCACGCACGGCGCCCTCGTCGTGGCCGACGTGCTGCTCGACGGCCGGCCGGGCGTCCGCGTCCAGGGCGGCGAGGGCGTCGCCCGGGTGACGAGGCCGGGCCTCGGGATCGAGGTGGGGAGCCACGCCATCAACCCGGTGCCGCGCCGCAACATCGAGGCGATGGTGGCGGCCGAGCTCGAGGGGAGCGGCCACCCGGGCGCGCTCGTCACCATCTCGGTGCCGGGCGGCGAGGCGCTCGCCGCCTCCACGCTCAACCCGCGCCTGGGGCTCGTCGGCGGCATCTCGATCCTCGGCACGACCGGGATCGTGCGCCCGTTCTCCACCTCGGCCTGGAGGGCGAGCGTGCTCCAGGCGATCGACGTGGCGCGCGCGGCGGGCCTCTCGCACCTGGTCTTCACGACGGGCGGGAGGACCGAGGCGGCGGCCATGCGGCTCCTCCCGGCGCTGCCGGAGCAGGCCTTCGTCCAGGCGGGCGACTTCATGGGGGCGGCGCTGCGCGGGGCGCGCCGGCGCGGGGTGGCGGGCGCCACCGTCGTCGCCATGGTCGGCAAGCTCCTCAAGCTGGCGGCCGGCCTCGGCCAGACCCACGCCTCGCAGGGCGAGGTGGACCTGGCGCTCCTGGCGTCACTGGCGGCGGAGGCGGGGGCGCCGCAGCCGGTCTGCCAGCAGGTCCGATGCGCCAACACGGCGCGCCACGCCCTCGATCTCTGCCGGGGCGAGCGGCTCGACCGGCTGGCGGCGCTCCTCTGCCTCCGGGCCGCGGCGGCGCTCGCCCCGTGGGCCGGCGCGCGGCTGGCGCTCCGCGCCGTGCTCATCGACTTCGACGGCGCCCCGCTCGGCGCCTTCCCCCCGCTGCAGCAGGAGGCGACGTGACCGACATGCTCCAGGCGACCGCCGAGGGGCGGCGCATCGAGGCGGCGAGCTTCGCCATCGTCGACGCCGAGGCCGGCGCCCACGGCCTCGCGCCCGCCGAGTGGTCGGTGGCGCGGCGGGTCATCCACGCCACCGCCGACTTCGACTTCCAGCGCGCGCTCGCCTTCTCGCCCGGCGCGGTGGCGGCCGGCGCAGCCGCGCTGCGCGCCGGCTGCCTGGTGCTCTGCGACGTCCGGATGATCCTCGGTGGGCTCAACGCGGCGCGGCTCGCGGCGCTCGGCTGCAGCGCCCGCTGCCTCCTCGACGTCGAGGGGGTGGCCGAGGCGGCGCGGGCGGCCGGCACCACGCGCGCCGCCGCCGCCATGCGGCTCGCCGGGCGGGCGGGGTGGCTCGACGGCGCGGTGGTGGCCATCGGCAACGCGCCGACCGCCCTCGCCGAGCTCTCCCGGCTCTGCGCCGAGGAGGGGGCGCGGCCGGCGCTGGTGATCGGCGTGCCGGTCGGCTTCGTCGGTGCGGCCGAGTCGAAGGAGGCGGCGCTCGCGCTGCCGGTGCCGCACGTGGTGGCGCGCGGCCGCAAGGGCGGGAGCCCGGTGGCCGTGGCGGTCATCCACGCGCTGGCCGGGCTGGCGGCCGAGGAGGGGACGTGCGCCGCGCCGTGACGGTGGTCGGCATCGGCGACGACGGCTGCCTCGGCCTCTCGGCCCGGGCGGCCGGCGCCGTGGCCGGGGCGCGCGTCCTCTGCGGCGGGGCGCGCCACCTCGCCTTCTTCCCGCAGTTCGAGGGGGAGCGGATCCCGCTCGACCGCCGGCTCGACGCGGCGGTGGCCAGGATCGCCGAGGCCTCCGCGGAGGCGCCGGTCTGCGTCCTCGCCTCGGGCGATCCGCTCTTCTTCGGCATCGGCGCGCGCGTCGTTTCCGCCGTCGGCGCCGAGCACGTCGAGGTGCTGCCCCACCCGAGCTCGGTCCAGTGGGCCTTCGCCCGCGCCGGCCTCCCCTGGCACGACGCCCTCTTCCTCTCGCTCCACGGGCGCGGCCTCGCCGGGCTCGCCGTCCGGCTGCGCCACGCGGCCAAGGCGGCGCTCCTCACCGACGCCGAGCGGACGCCCGCCGCCGTCGCCCGCCACCTCGCCGCGCACGGCGAGCGCGGCCTGCGCGCCGTGCTCTGCGAGCGGCTCTGCCACGCCGAGGAGCGGGTGCGCCACCTCTCGCTCGAGGCGCTCGCCGCCACCGAGGACGTCGATCCCCTGAACGTGCTCCTCCTCCTCCGCGAGGACCCGGCCTGGCGCCCCCCGCCGCCTCTGCCCGACCTGCCGGACGAGGTCTTCGAGCAGAGGCCCGGCCTCATCACCAAGCGCGAGGTGCGGCTGGCGGCGCTGGCGGCGCTGCGGCTCGCGCGCGACGCGGTGGTCTGGGACGTCGGCGCCGGCTCGGGCTCGGTCGGCATCTCGGCCGGGCTCCTCGCCTGCGAGGGGCGGGTGCACGCGGTGGAGCGCGACCCGGAGTCGGCCGAGCGGTGCCGCCGCAACGCGCTGACCCACGGGGCCGACAACGTGACGGTGTACGCCGAGCCGGCGCCCGAGGCGCTCCAGGGGCTCGAGCCACCGGACGCGGTCTTCGTCGGCGGCGCCGGAGGCCGGCTCGGCGAGGTCGTGGCGCTGGCGGCGGCGCGGCTGCGGCCGGGCGGCCGGATCGTCGTCTCGGCGGCGACGCTGGAGACGCTGGAGGAGGCGCGGCGCGCCTTCGGCGAGGCAGGCCTCGCGCCGGAGGTGTCGCTCCACGCCCCCTCGCGCGGCGCCCCGCTGGCCGGGCGGCTGCGGCTCGCGCCGCTGAACCCGGTCTTCCTCGTGGCGGGCGGCCGGGCGATGCAGAGCGGCGTCGTAACAGAGCGCTTTGCATCGCACATTTTTAAGACGAACGCGCCGCGAAAGTGCGACTTGGGGATGGATCGATGAAC
>DASTGK010000296.1:0-2770 GCA_035719085.1 Anaeromyxobacteraceae bacterium | reverse complement strand
GCTGGAGCGGCCGCGGCGCCACGTAGGGGCGCGGCGGCTGGGCGCGCGAGAGCCGGAGGAGGCGGGCCTCCTCCTCCTGCGGCGTCACCACGAGCGGCGGCTGGCCGGCGCGCTGCCGGGCGTCGTCCTCGGCCGAGTAGTAGAGCTGGAAGGTGGCGAGGCCGCGCGTCACCAGCTCGCCGCGCTGGTTCTCGGCCCAGACCTCGATGTCGACGCCGTAGGCGCCGTTCGGCTCGAAGCGCCGGTCGGAGACCCGGCCGCGCACCGTGAGCACGTCGCCCGGCCAGACGATCTTGACGAAGCGCGCCTGGAGCTTGCGCAGCCGCGCGCCGCGTACCCAGTCGGTGCAGAGCTCGCCGAGGAAGCCCATGGCGATCATCCCGGGCGCGAAGGCGCTCGGGAAGCCGGAGGCGCGGGCGTGCGGCTCGTCGATGTAGAGCGGGTTCCAGTCCTGCGCCGCCCCGACGTAGCGGGCGATCTGCAGCCGGTCGACCGGCGGCTTCACGAGCGGCGGCAGCTCGTCGCCGACCTTGACCGCTTCGAAGTAGAGCTGGCGTGCCGAGAGCGTCATCGTCCCCTACCCCCGCCGCAGGATGAAGGTGGCCCGCGAGCGGAAGACCAGCTCGCCCTGGTCGTCGCGCCCCTCGTCCTCGATGACGATGACGTCCATCGGGCCGCTGGCGCCGGCGCGCTCCTGCACGTCGGCCACCTTGCTCTTCACGGTGAGCCGGTCGCCGGCGACGATGGGGCGGGCGTACTCGAAGCTCTGGTCGCCGTGGAGCACCGAGCGCGTGCCGAGGTCGAGCGAGTGGCGGAAGCGCTCGCCGAAGCCGAGCGTCACCGCGAAGGTGGGCGGCGCCACCAGCCCGGCGTGGCCGGCGGCGCGGGCCGCCGCTTCGTCGAGCGCCAGCGGGCTCGGGTCGCCCAGGGCCTCGGCGAAGCGCCGGATGGCCCCCTTCTCCACCTCGTGGAGGACGGGCTCGCTCTCCCGGCCGATGAGGGTCTTGTCGAGCATGATCACTCCGGGTCCTAGCGCCCCGCCGGGAGGTCGAGCACCGTGATGAGGCCGCGCCGCTCGGTCACGGCGAGCGCGGCGTGGACCACCGCCGCCACCGTGGCCGGCTCGCCCGGCACGCCGCCGGGCACCACCACCTGGAGCGGCGGGTCGGCGTCGAGCTCCACCTCGTCGCGCGGGTCCTCGGCGCCGAGGGCGAAGACCAGCTCGAGCCGCACCACCTCGCGCCCCTCCTGGAAGGCGCGCGCCACCTGGCTCAGGCCCGCCACCTGCCCGGGCGCGAGGCCGTGGCCGGCCTCCTCGGCGACGAGCGGGACGAGCTCCTCCTCCACCTCGTCCACCTCGAGGCCGCAGCCGGCCGCGGCCAGCGCCGCCGACTCGGAGAGGCCGACGTGCCCCACCTCGCCGCGCTCCTCGGCCGCCTCGAAGGCCGCCTCGGTGAGCCCGACGCCGGCCTTCTTGCGCAGGGCGTCCCGCCGCTGCGCGAGGTCGACCACGCGCAGGCCGCGGACGTGGCGCACCTCGCCCGTCACCTGCGCCAGGAAGGCGGGGAGCCGGTCGAGCGCGAAGCCGGGGTTGACGCCGGTGCCGACCACCGCCACGTCGTGCTCCTCGCAGAGGGCGTCGAGCGCGCCGGCGGCCTCCTCGTGGTGGAGCCAGGGCCAGGCCAGCTCCTCGCACGTCGAGACGACCGAGCAGCCGGCGCGGACCGCCCGCTCGATGACCGGCAGGGCCGCTTCGAAGGAGGAGGTGGTGGCGAGGAGCACCACGCCGCCGCGCGCGGCCTGGAGCGCCTTGGCGGGATCCGACGCCACGGTGAGGCCGCCCGCGGGCGCGCCGAGCAGGTCGTCGAGCTTTCGTCCGGCGATCCCCTTGGCCGGGTCGACCGCGCCGACGAGCCGGAGATCGGGGTGCGCGGCGGCGCGGCGGGCGATGGCGCGACCGACCTCGCCGAGCCCCATGACCACGACTGGGATGCCGCTCTCAGCCACGCGCCCTCCGGAAGGACCCTCGAAAATGCCGATTCCGCCGGGATCTCCGAAGATTCACGGGCCTTTATAGGCCACCGGCTCGACGCCTATCAAGATTTCGGGGGCCGACGCCCCGGCGGGAACGCGGCTCGCGGCGGCGCGGAGCGCGACCTGGTCGCGGCTCGCCGCGATGCGTCAAGCGGCCGTAAGAAAACGATCTTTCGAGGTCTGGAGCCCCGGCTACCCGGCGATCAGCGCCTCCAGGTACTGGGCGGCCGACGGGATCGACCAGTCCATGTCGCCGACCACGAAGGCGACGATCCGCCCCTCGCGATCCACGATGTAGCTCTCCGGGAACTTCACCTCGTCCGACCCGCAGGCGCCACGCCCCTTGCAGTAGTAGGAGCGGGTCACCTCGCCGGCGCCGGGCTCGAGCGCCACGGTGACGGCGCGCGGCAGGCCGCCGAAGGGGGGCTTCGCGAAGAAGGCCTTCACCTGGTCGGCCGACTCGTCGACCGAGACGGCCACCATCTTGAACTTGCCCGGGTGCTTCTTCGCGAGCGCCTCGCCGAGCTTCAGCATGCTCGGCATCTCCTTGGCGCACGGCGGGCACCAGGTGGCCCAGAAGTTGACGAGCACCACCTGGCCGCGCGCGGCGGCGATGGAGAAGCGCTTGCCGTCGGCGGTGGGCAGCTCCACCGGCGGCGCCGGGATGGGCGCGCGCGCGGTGACGATCTCGCCGTAGGGGACCTCGGGCGCGGGCGGCGCGGCGGCGGGCGGCGGC
>DASTGK010000295.1:0-12203 GCA_035719085.1 Anaeromyxobacteraceae bacterium | reverse complement strand
CGGCGAGCGCGGCGGCGTCGAGGACGACCTCTGGCTGCTCCGGGCGCGGTCGCGCCGGCCCCTCGGCGGCCTGGGCGCGCGGCGGGTCGGCCGTCGCCGCCGACGAGCCCGAGGCCGAGCTTGCCGCCTGGGGCTGGGGCGCGGTGGGCGCCGACGGCGCGCCGGCGGCCGGCAGCTCGCGCAGGAGGCGCGTGAACTCGAGCTCGGTGAAGAGCGCGCGCGCCCGCTCGGCGTCGACCGGGCGCCGTGCCAGCCCCTCGGGATCCCAGGGCAGCTCCATGTCGGTGCGCAGCGTCACCAGCTGGCGGTTGAGCCGCAGCCGGTCGGCGCTCGCCAGGATCTTCTCCTTCAGCTTCTCGCCGCCCCGCTTCACCGCCTGCGGGATCTCGTCGGCGCGGGCCAGCAGCTCCTCGACGGTGCCGAAGGCGCCGATGAGCGCGCCGGCGGTCACCTCCCCCACCCCCGGCACGCCCGGCACGTTGTCCACCTTGTCGCCGAGCAGCGCCTGGTACTCGATGACGCGCTCGGGCGGCACGCCCATCTTCTTCACCACCTCGGCCGGCCCGGTCCAGCCGCCCTGCCCCTTGGCCTCGGCCATCGGGTCGTAGAGCTTCACCCGGTCGTCGACCAGCTGCGTGAAGTCCTTGTCGCCGGTGACGATCACCACCTCCCAGCCGTGGGCGCGGGCGTGGGCCGCGAGCGTGGCGATGATGTCGTCGGCCTCGAACCCCTCCTCCTCCAGGATGGGCACGTCGAGCGCCCGCGCCACGTCGCGGATGAGCGGGAACTGCGGCACCAGGTCGGGAGGCGCCTCCGGGCGCTGCGCCTTGTAGGCCGGGTCGAGCTCGGTGCGGAAGCTCCTGCGGCTCTTGTCGAAGACCAGGGCGACGTGCGTCGGCGCGTGCTCGCGCAGCGCCTTGAGCAGCATGTTGGTGAAGCCGAGCACCGCGTTCGTCGGCACCCCCTTGGTGTTCGAGAGGGGCGGCAGCGCGTGGTAGGCGCGGAAGATGAAGCCCGAGCCGTCGATGAGCGTGAGGGTCGGCACGGGGGCACCATACCCCCGGCCGCCCACGCCGGCAGCGCGGTTTCGCGGGGCTACGGGCGCACGCGGATGGAGAGCGTGGTGCGCGCCCCGGCGCCGTCGACCAGCACCGCCGACGAGCGGCCGGCGGCGAGGCCGGTGACCACCACGGCGCCCCCGTCGGCCCGCACCCGCGCCACGCCGTTCTCCTCGAGCAGCAGCCGGGCGAGCCCCGGCGCGGGGATGCGGCGCTCCTCGCCGACGGCCAGCGCCAGCTCGCCCGGCGCCGCCCCGGCCCCCTCCGGCCGGCGCGCCGGCGCGACCGACACGTCGTAGGTGACGCTGGCGCCGTCGTCGAAGATCACGTCCACCTGGGCCCGCCCGCCGCGCAGCGCCGCGACGCGCAGCCGCGCGCCGGCCGGCTCGAGGGCGAGCAGGTCCGGGTCGGTGGTGGCGAGCCGGGCCACCGGCCGGGCGAACTCGAGCGTCACCACCTGGCGCTCGGCCAGGGCGAGCGGCGTGGCGGCGGCGGCCGGGAGGGCGCCGAGCGTCAGGGCGACGAGGGCGAGAGCACGCACCGGATCTTCTCCGCGCAGACGTAGTACTCGTCGCCGTCCGCGATCTTGCGGCGGTCGACGCGGACCTGCTGGTGCCAGGTCCCGTTGGAGGACCCGAGGTCCTCGATCCACCAGCCGTCCGGCTCGCGCCGGATGACGGCGTGCTCCCGCGACACCTTGACGCTGTCGATCACCAGGTCGCAGTGGCGGCCGCGGCCGATGAGGAAGCGCTCGACGGTCACCCGGGCGATGGGCCCGTGCTCGCCGACGAGCGTGAGGGCCGCCGGCGCCTCCTGGAGCCGCTGCTCCAGCTCGCGGGCCGTCTCCAGGACGCGGCGCACCGCCGCCTCGCGCGGCGGCTGACCCGGCTCGGCCGCCTCCGGCAGCGCCCCGTGGAAGCGCAGGAAGGCGTGGAGCGCCTGGTGCAGCAGCGCCTCGCGCTCCTGGCCGAGCCGCGCCGCCAGGAGCCCGAGGGCCTCCCAGAGGTCGTCGTCGACGGGGAGGTCGCGCGCGGTCCGCTTCACGCCTCGACGCTCGCACGCGCCGTGGCGCCGGTCAACGCGCGGCCGGGCGCCCGGAGCGCCCGGCCGGACCGGTCAGCGGACGACCGTCGCGTTGGGCGCCGGCTGCGCCGGGGAGAAGTCGAGCACCAGGTTGTCGGTGAAGGCCGCGAAGCCCCGCACCCCGAGGGACGCCGTCCCGACCTCCGCGGCCTCGTCGTAGAAGGCGACGCCGGTGGGCAGGACGCCGGCGAAGGCGGTGGTGCCCGAGTACGGCTCCCGCGAGGCGGGGCTGATGCCGTTCGCCGTGGCGAAGACCACCGCGCTCTCGCGCAGCGGCAGCGTCCCGGCGGGCGGCTCGCTCCCGTCCTGCTGCAGCAGGCCGACCTTGAACGCCACGGCGGGCCCCGCGGGGAACGGGAAGGTGAGGCCGGTCCAGACGCCGCCGCAGGTGCCGGCCGCCGTCGTGCTCGTCGCGGCGTCGAGGCACCGATCGGTGAGGTAGTAGATGCGGCGCGACCGGCGTGCCAGCAGCAGCCGCTCGCACTGGCTGCGGCAGGTGGCGACGTCGGCCTGGCAGGCGCTGACCGCGGCGGCGGGCGGCGGCCAGTCCTCGTCCCGGTCGAGCAGGATGGGACAGCTGAGCGCGTCCTCACGCTCGTACTCGAGCGCGAAGGGCGGCACGGGCGTCGGATCGCCCTCGACGAGGTCGGGGCGGCCGGCGTAGCCGGAGACGGTGCCCACGGCGACGAGCGCCCGCGCCCGGAAGGTCGTGACGGCCTTGCGGTCGCCGGCCGGGAGCGTGGACCGGGCGTCGAGGCAGTGCGGGTCGGCCGGCGACGCGTTGCTGTCGGCGATCCAGGCGCCGGTGGAGTCCTTGGACCAGCGCGGCTGGACGTCGGCCGGGACGACGCTGACGGCGCCGCCCGGGTAGTCGGCGGTCGGGGGGAGGAGCCCGGTGACGCGCAGCTCGAAGGGGCCCTTCGGGCAGGCCTCCTGCCCGTCGGTGCCGAGCAGGCCGGTGGCGTTGACCACCACCAGGTCGCCGCCGCGGACGGCGAGGCGGGGGTCGTAGAGGTGGGCGACGCTCCGGAGCGCCGCCTGGCCGGCGCCGGTGAGCCCGGTCGCCTCCTGGACGGCGATCCAGTCGATGGCCGGGCCGGTGGAGCGCACCTGCCCCGTCCGGTCGCCGAGCCCGGGCAGGATGCCCTGGTACGAGACGCTCCAGGTCTCGGAGTTGGTGAAGCCGGGCGTCACCTTCACCTGCGCCATCATGCTGCTGGCGCCCGTCACCACCACCGGGTGGGCCGGATCGGTCTTCTCGTTCCAGAGGCCGAGGAGCGGCACGGTGGTCGGCTGCGTCCCGCCGGTCGCCGTGAGCGGCAGCTTGGTGGCGGCGCTGGAGACGCGCGTGCGGCTGTTGCCGTTGAGCATCGAGACGTCGTTGGCCACGGCGAGGTGGCCCGGGTCGACCAGGTAGACGTGGCCGGCGGTGCTCGCCACGGCGATGAGGCCGGTGGTGTAGCGCTGGCCGCTGCCCGGCGCGATCTTGAGGAAGCCGGCCCGCTCCTGGAGGGCCGACGGCCCGGTGGCGGCCATGGCCAGCCCCTCCCCGGGGATCTGGATGGGGTTCATGTGCGGCGCCTGGCCGGCCGGGTCGGCGGCCAGCCCCCCGACGACCGGGTCGATGACCGCCAGGCCGCACTGCAGCGGCGCGTCGCGGCCGCAGGCGTCCGGCGCCAGCAGCGCGTAGACGCGGGTCGACGGCTGGTCCTCGAAGACGTCGAGCGTGGCGTCGCCCGAGGTGAAGCCCTTGAAGACCTTGAGCGTCATCGCCACCACGTCGGTGGTCGGGCCGGCCGGGATGGCGCGCACGGTGAGGGCGCCGACCGGCTGCGACAGGTCGAGCTCGGCGACCCCGAGCACGCCGCCCGGGCCGGGGATGGGATCGCGGGTGGCGACGTAGAGCGAGGCGGCGTCGGGCGAGGGGCCGAGCCCCAGGGCGTCGAAGCCGAGCGCCTGGACGGCCGGGTTGGGCGGGCCGGCCGGCGCGGCGAGCTCGATGGCCAGGCCGTCGGCGGCGCGCTCGAAGTCGACGGTGACGAGCAGGCCGCCCGTCATGCCGAGGAACGCCCGCACGGCGCCGGGCCGGAGCCTGAAGCCGGTGGCGGTCGGCTCGCGGATGCCGGTGGTGACCACGCTCAGGATCTCGGCGTCCGGGGCGACGTCGCCCAGGTCGACCTCGAGGGCCACGTGGGTCACCGGGTCCCAGGTGGTGATGACCTGGAGGCGTGCCGAGGACTGGCCCGGGTGGAGCAGCGGATCGCGCGCGAAGAGGCCGCGCGAGGCGACCAGCAGCAGGTCCGGGCGGGCCAGCGGGTTGCCGGCGCCGTCGAGGTCGTTGAGCGGCCCGGCCGCGAGGACGGCGGGGCGCTGCCGCACCGGCACGGCCAGGGCGCCGACCAGGGTCGGGGCGAGCACCACCTTGGCGTCCTGGGCGTCGAGGAACTTGAGGTCGTCGCCGAGGACGTTGGCCACCGCCACGTGCTGGCGGAGCACCGCCGGCTGGTCGGCCAGGTAGCCGCGGAAGACGGCCACCGCCGCCGACCCCTTGAGGCCGGCCGCGGGGCGCGTCGTGGTCTTGCCGCAGCCGGCCAGGAGGGCGACCGCCACGAGGAACGGGATCGAGCGGCGGATCACAGGCGCTCCTTGCCGATGCGGAGGGGGGCGCCGTCGCTCTCCGTCAGGAGGCGCGCCAGCGCCGGCGTGGCGAGCGGCACGTCGACGGCGCTGACCGTGGAGAGGTCGTAGGCGGCCACGAAGACGCGGGCGCTGCCGTCGACGGCGGTCCGATCCTGGACCGCCAGGCCGAACGGCTCGCGCCCGGCGAGCGGGGCGCCGGTGCGCGGGTCGACCGCCACCACGGCGGCCACGGCCCCGGTGGCGTCGTCGTAGACGGTGACCGTCCCGGCGGTCGAGCTGCTCACCACCACCAGGTCGCGGAGCCCGCCCGGGCGCGGAGGCAGCACCCGCACCTGCCCGGCGCCGAGCCCGATGTCGACCACCTGATCGATCAGGACGCGCGGCGCGCCGGAGGCGTCCTCGGAGAGGTCGAGCACCAGCAGGACCCCGCCGATGTCGGTGGTCGGCCGCCCGCCCAGGCTCCGGGCCAGGTCGGCGTCGTAGAGCCGCGCCGAGACGTAGGCCCGGCGCGGGCCGGCCGACGGGTTGGAGAGGGCGACCGCCTGCAGCTCGGCGCCCCGCACCTGCGTGAAGAGGTCGAGGACGTGGACGCCCGGCGTGAGGCAGCTGTCGGCGCCGACGCGGCAGGGCTGCAGGTCGAGGATGAAGAGGGGCGCGGACTGGTTGACGAAGCGCCCCACCGCGTACAGGCGGTCGAACGACTCGTCGTAGGCCATGTCGGAGATCGGACCGGCCGCGAGCGCGAAGGTGCGGATGGGCCGGGTCGGGTCGTCGAGGTCGAGCTCCGAGAGCCAGGCCGTGCCGGCCGCGAACGCGCCGATGACGGGCGCGCGCAGGTAGGAGACGTAGGCCGAGCGGCGCACGCCGTCGGGGCGGCAGGCGACGGCGACGGCGTACGGGTCGCCGAGGTCCTTGTCGAGGAGCACCTCGCAGGCGCCGTCGGCGCAGGTGCCGAGCGACGCGTCGCCCTGGAGCGGGAAGCGGTGCAGCCGCCCCGTGAAGCGCGAGGCGACCATGACCGCCGGCGACGCGAGCCCGGGGCAGGAGGCCGCGTCGGCCACCGTCACCGGCCCGGCGTAGCTGCCGATCTCGGCGCTGCCCAGCACGTCGAGCAGGCCGTCCGGGGCGCCGAGCGACCCGTGGGCCACGCCGCCCGCGGGGGTGTAGGGGTCCGGGTCGACCGAGATGAGGGTGCCGCCGTACTTGGGGCCCCAGCGCAGGTCGGCGTTGGCCGAGGCGACGAGCAGCGCCTGGCCGCCCGCGACCTTGGTGCTCGACGCCAGCGCCAGGCCGGAGGGGAAGGCGAAGGCGTCCCGCGGCGGCGGGCGCACGGAGGCCGGCTCGCTGCAGGCGGCCGCCAGGAGCAGCAGGACCACCGAGGCCCGACGAAGCGCCATCCCCTACCCCGCCTTCCGCGTGCCGGCGCCCGGGGGCAGCTCGGCCTGGATCTTCCTGAAGTCGGCCAGGTCGCCGAAGAGCCCGGCCACCCGGCGCATCAGCGCCAGCCGGTTGTCGCGCACCCGCGGATCCTCGGCCATCACCATGACGTCGTCGAAGAAGGTGTCGACCGCCGGCTTGAGCGACGCCACCGCCCGCAGGATGGCCGGGTAGTCGCGCCGCGACCGGAGCTCGGCCGCCTCGCGCTCCACCCGCTCCACCTCGCCGAGGAGCGACCGCTCGGCCGGCTCGGCCAGCAGCGCCGCGTCGACCGCTGCCGCCCCGCTCGCCGGCGCCTTCTCCTGGATGTTGGCCACCCGCTTGAAGGCCACCGCCAGCGGCACGAAGTCGTCGCGCTTCTTCACCACCGCCAGCGCCTGGAGCCGCTGGCGGGCGTCGACCACGTCGTCGAAGCCGGCCGCCAGCACCGCGTCGACCAGGTCGCCGTCCAGCTCCTCGCCCCACTGGGCCCGGAGCCGGCCGCGGACGAACTCGATCACCTGGTCGGCCACCGCCTTGCGGTCGGCCGCCAGCTTGACGCCGGCCAGCGCGTCGAGCGCCGCCTCCACCGCGCCGCGCAGCGACAGGTGGTAGCCGCGGTCGAGCAGGATGCGGAGGATGCCGATGGCGGCGCGCCGCAGGCCGAAGGGATCGGCCGCGCCGGTCGCCTTCTCGCCCACGCCGACGATGCCGACGAGCTGGTGGAGCCGGTCGGCCAGGCCGACGAGCGCCCCCAGGTCGCCGCGCGGCATCTCCTCGGAGGCGCCGACGGGCTTGTAGTGGTCCTCGATGGCGTCGGCCACGGCCGCCGGCAGCCCCTCGAGCCGGGCGTAGTGGCCGCCCATGATCCCCTGCAGCTCCGGGAACTCGCCCACCATGCCGGTGCCGAGGTCGGCCTTGCAGAGCCGGGCGACCTGCGCGAGCTCGCCCTGCAGCCCCGGCTGGCCGATGGCCCGCGCCAGCGCGCCGGCGATGGCGCCGATCCGCTCCACCCGCTGCAGCTCGGTGCCGAGCTTGGCCTGGTAGGTGCGCCGGCCCAGGTCGTCGACGCGGCTCTCCAGCGTCCGCTTCCGGTCCTCCTCGAAGAAGAACCGGGCGTCGGCCAGGCGGGCCCGCAGCACCCGCTCGTAGCCGTGGCGCGCCACCTTGGGATCGCGCACCGGCGTGCCCGAGACGGCCACGAACTTGTTGGTGAGCGCCCCGGCGCCGTCCACCACCGCGAAGTAGCGCTGGTGGTTGCGCATCTCGGAGACCACCACCTCGGGCGGCAGGAGCAGGTTCGACGCCTCGAACTGGCCGAGCACCGCCGTCGGGTGCTCGACGAGGAACGTGACCTGCTCCACCAGGCTCTCGTCGGGCCGGATGGCGCCGCCGCCCTTCTTGGCCGCCGCCGCCAGCCCCTTCTCGACGAGGGCGCGGCGCGCCGCCGGGTCGGCCACCACGTGGGCCTTCTCCAGCTTGGCGAGGTAGTCCTCCGGCGTGCCCTTGAGCGCGATGGCCTTGGGCGCCATGAAGCGGTGGCCGTAGGTGACGGCGCCGCTCTTCACCTCGCCGAAGCGGACGGCCAGCGGCGTGCCGCCGTACAGGGCCGCCAGCCAGCGGATCGGCCGGGCGAACGTCACCTCGTCCCAGCGCGAGCGCATCGCCTTCTTGAAGCGCAGGCCGAGGAGCAGCCGCTCGAGCAGCGCCGGGAGCACCTGCTCCGCCTTGCGCCCCTTCTCCACCTTGGTGACGCCGAGCCGCAGCCCCTTGGGCGTCTCGATCCGCTCCAGCGCCGCCACCTCGACGCCCTGGCTGCGGGCGAAGCCGAGGGCCGCCTGGGTCGGCTTCCCCTCGGCGTCGAAGGCCTGGGCCACCGGCGGGCCGAGCGCCTCGCTGCGGGCGTCGGTCTGGCGCGGCGCCACCTCGCGGGCCCAGACGGCGAGCCGCCGCGGCGTGCCGACCGCCTTCACCTCTCCGTGCGCCAGCCGGGCGTCGGCCAGCGCCTTCGCCAGGTCGGCCTCCAGCTGCTTGAGCGCGGCCGGCACGAAGCCGGCCGGGATCTCCTCGGCCCCGATCTCGAACAGAAGGTCTGCCATGGTCTCTCTCTCGGGTGCGGGCGGCGGCTAGGCGCCGGCGGCCTGGGCGGCGGCCTCGCGGGCGGCGCGGGCGGCCTCGACGGCCTTCTGGCGCTCCTTGGCCGGCAGCAGCGGGAAGCCGAGCGCCTCGCGCGACTCGAGGTAGCCCTTGGCGCACCGGTGGGCCAGCGCCCGGACGCGGCCGATGTAGGCGGCGCGCTCGGTGACGCTGATGGCGCCGCGGGCGTCGAGGTTGTTGAAGGCGTGCGAGCACTTGAGGCAGTAGTCGTAGGCCGGCAGCGGCAGCTTGGCCTCGATGAGCCGCTTGCACTCCGCCTCGTAGGTGTCGAAGAGGCCGAAGAGCATCTTCGGGTCGGAGTGGCGGAAGCTGTACTCGCTCATCTCCACCTCGTTGCGGTGGAAGACCTCGCGGTACTTGACGCCCTTGACCCACTCGACGTCGAAGACGTTCTCGACGTCCTGCAGGTACATGGCGATCCGCTCGAGCCCGTAGGTGAGCTCGGCCGCCACCGGCTTCACCTCGAAGCCGCCCGCCTGCTGGAAGTAGGTGTACTGGGTGATCTCCATCCCGTCGCACCAGACCTCCCAGCCGAGCCCCCAGGCGCCCAGCGTCGGGCTCTCCCAGTCGTCCTCGACGAAGCGGATGTCGTGGTCCTTCGGGTCGATGCCGATGGCCTTCAGCGACCCGAGGTAGAGCTCCTGCACGTCGGGCGGGTTGGGCTTCAGGATCACCTGGAACTGGTGGTGCTGGTAGAGCCGGTTCGGGTTCTCGCCGTAGCGCCCGTCGGCCGGGCGGCGCGAGGGCTCGACGTAGGCGACGTTCCACGGCTCCGGGCCGAGCACGCGCAGGAAGGTCGACGGGTTCATCGTCCCGGCGCCGACCTCCTGGTCGTAGCCCTGGGCCAGGATGCAGTTCTTGCCGGCCCAGTAGGTCTGCAGCTTGAGGATCAGGTCCTGGAAGTACACGCGATCGCTCCCGCGACGCGGCGCCGCGAAGGGGCGCCGGGGATTGGGCAAGGTAGGGCCATAACCCCGCGATGTCAAACGGAAAGACCCCTGTTTACGGGCCTTCCAGCGCGCCCGCACGATCGGTCACTCGGCGAGCAGGTGGCCCACCTCGTCGAGGAACTTGCGCGCCTGCAGCCGGTGGCCGAGCAGGTGCGTCAGGAACCGGCCGAGCGCCTCCTTCGATTCCCGGCCCGCCGCCGGCTCGAGCGGCGCCTCCCCCGCGCCGAGCCCGCCCGCCTGCAGCCGGCGGAGCGCGGCCAGCCCGGCGGCCGAGAGGAGGACGAGCCCGCCCTGCCCCTGGGCGGCGCAGGCGGCGCACAGGACGCCGCCGTCCGGCGGGGAGAAGGCCGCCCCGTCCTCCGGCGCGGGCGCGCCGCAGCGGGCGCAGGCGTCGAGCCGGGGCTGGAAGCCGGCCGCGGCCAGCGCCCCCAGCTCCCAGGCGCGCAGCATGGCCGGTGCCGCCGGCGCGGCGTCGAGCCGGCCGAGGTAGTCGACGAGCAGCTCGAGGAGCTCGTCGTGCGGCTCGTGGTCGCGCGTCAGCTCGCGGGCCAGCTCGACGGCGTAGGCGGCGCAGGCGATGCGGGCCAGGTCGCCGCGGATGGCGTGGAAGCTCCGCTCCACCATGGCGCTCTCGAGCCGCAGCAGGTCGGCCCCCTGCCGCCCCGAGAGCTCGGCGTCGACCAGCGTGAAGGGCTCGAGCGCGCCGGCGAACCGCTTCTTCGAGGCCCGGGCGCCGCGGGCGTAGGCGGCGAGCTTGCCGCGCCCGAGCGCGAGCAGCGTCACCACCCGGTCCGACTCGCCGGAGTCGACGGTCCGGAGGACCACCGCCCGGAGCTTGAGCCGCTCGGTCACGGGGCTACCGGAGGAGCGCGCCGAGGACCAGGGCGGCGGCCACGCCCAGCACCACGGCCGCCACCAGCACCGGCACGAGCCTGCGGTGGCGCCGCCCCGCTGGCTCCGGCGCGTCGCCGGCCGCCTCCTGCCAGCGCAGCACCACCTCGTCGGGATCGAGGCCCACGGCGGCGGCGTAGCTCCGCAGGTAGCCGACCACGTAGGCGCGCGGCGGCATGCGCGCCTCCTCGCCCGACTCGAGCGCCTCGATGACCCCGGGGGCGAGCTTGGTCGACGCCGCCAGCTCGTCGCGCCGCAGGTCGCGCAGCTCGCGCTCCTGCATGAGCCAGCGCCCGAAGGCCGGGAGCAGCTCCGCGGGGGTCCTCTGGTCGCCGTCGCCGTCCATGCGGATCCCGTCGGCGGCCTACCGGAGCAGCTGCAGGCTCCTGCGGCAGTCGTCGCCCACCGCCGCCTGGCCGGCCAGCGCCTCGCAGCGCTCGAACCGCTCGCGCGCCGCCTGCAGGTCGCCGGCCTTCAGGTGGGCCAGGCCGAGCTGGTAGTGGGCGTCCGGCACCTTGTCGCAGCTGCGGGCGTAGGCCTCGAGCTGCACCACCGCGTCGGTCAGGTTCCCCTCGCCGAGCAGGATGCGGCCGTACTCGCGCCGCCCGCCGCAGTAGGCCGGCGCGATGCCGACGCAGGCCTTCAGCTCGGCGAGCCCGTCGGCGCGCCGGCCCATGCGGTAGAGCGCCTGCCCCTTGTTGCAGCGGGCCACGAAGGGCTCCAGGTAGAAGGTGCTCGAGAGCGCCTCGTCGAACTCCTTGATGGCCTCGTCGTAGCGCCCGGTGCTGGCGAGCAGCTGCCCCAGGTTGTTGTGCGCCTCGGAGTAGGCCACCTTGCCGGCGATGGCCTGGCGGTACTCCGCCTCGGCCTCCCCGACCTTGCCGAAGGCGCGCTCCAGCACCAGGCCGCGCCCGAGGTGGGCCTCGGGCATGCCCGGGTCGAGCTTCAGCGCCTCGTCGTACTCGCGCAGGGCGCTCTGCGCCTGCCCGTTCTTGAGCGCCTCGACCGCGAGGTCGTGGTGGATCTCGGCGGCCTGGCGCTGCTTGGGCGTGGGGCCGGAGGCGCAGGCGGCGGCGAGCAGCAGGGCGGCGGGGGCGAGGCGGAGGCGCATGGGATCCTAGAAGGAGGCGAGGAGGCGGGCGACGCGGCCCGCCTCGGCGGCGGTCTTGTCGGCGGCCGACTTCTCGGCGGCGCCGGCGGCGCGGGGCGGCCAGAAGAGCGGGATGCGCTTCAGGGTCTCGTCCTGGAGCGCCGCCGCCATGTTCCGGTAGTTGAGGTTGTCGAGCATGAAGCCCATCGACTCGAGGAAGTGGAGCCCCTCGTCCTGCACGGCCCGGTACTCCTCGGCGGTGAGCTGCCGCTTGCCGTGCAGGTAGATGACGTTCTCGCCGCTCTTCGGGAGGTGGAGCCCCACGAAGATGGAGAAGGAGCCGTTGGCGTTCCGCAGGCCGCACAGGTGGGCCGAGACGCTCTGGGGCGCCTTGCCGGGGATGGAGACCTGCGGCTGGTTGATCCCCTCGATGAGGGCCACCACCTGCTCGCGGGTGGCGGGGACGAACTGGATGCTCGGCTCGGGCGTGAACACGCGGCGCCTCCCTGGGGTGCGGTCTAGCGGGCCTCGAACACGTACTCCTCGACCTTGTCGTCCACCTCGGCCGCGGTGCGCGTCATGAGCACCAGCGGCTCGTCGATCATCACGTGGTCGCCGCCCACGTTCCCCTCGCCGACCACCACCTTCATGGTCACGTCGGCGGTGTAGTAGCGGCGCTCCGCCCCCTGCAGCTTCTTGGAGCAGGCGAGCGTCACCTTGTTGGTGCCGGGGCGCAGGTAGCGGGTGATCTCCAGCACCGCCTGCGGGTCGGCCGAGCGGAGCACCCGGATCCAGCTGGCGTTGATGAAGACCTCGACGTCGAACTGCGTGCCGTCGGGCTGGCTCTGCTCGGTGGCGAGGAAGTAGCGGCGCGTCAGCCGCCCCGGCAGGCCGGCGGCCGAGGCGACGGGGCGGCTG
>DASTGK010000294.1:0-6082 GCA_035719085.1 Anaeromyxobacteraceae bacterium | reverse complement strand
GGCGGCCGTCGGCTTCGGCTTCGGCGACGCGGCGGTGAGGAGCGCGGCGGCGCAGGTGACGGCGAGGAGGGCGAGCGGGCGGCGGAGGAGCATGCGGGGCCTCGGGGCGAGGTGGACGGACCGCGATGCTACCGCGCGCCCGGCGCGCCCCCGGCGCGGCAAGGGGTCCCGGCGCCGATGTCCGACGCGCACCGACACCCGCGGGGCGCGGGGCGGGCCGCTACCGGCCGTCGACGTGGCGCAGGCCGGGCGCCTCGCGGCCGGTGCGGGCCACGTACTCGGTGTAGCCGCCGCCGTAGGGGATGGGCCCCTCGGGCGAGAGCTCGAGCACCCGGTTGGAGAGGGCGCCGAGGAAGCGCCGGTCGTGCGAGACGAAGATCATCGTCCCCTCGTAGCCGGCCAGCGCCTTCACCAGCATCTCCTTGGTGCCGACGTCGAGGTGGTTGGTCGGCTCGTCGAGCACGAGGAAGTTGGGCGGGTCGTAGAGCATGGTGGCGAGGACGAGCCGCGCCTTCTCGCCGCCGGAGAGCACGCGGCACGGCTTCTCGATCTCGTCGCCGGAGAAGCCGAAGCAGCCGGCCAGCGCCCGCAGCGAGCCGATCGAGGCCTTGGGGAAGGCGTCCTGCAGCGTCTCCCAGACGCTCTTCTCCGGCTTCAGGAGCTCCATGGCGTGCTGGGCGAAGTAGCCCATCTTCACGCTGGCGCCGACGGTGACCGCGCCGGCGTCCGGCCGCGACTCGCCGGCGATCATCTTGAGCAGCGTCGACTTGCCCGCGCCGTTCGCCCCCATGACCGCCCAGCGCTCGCCGCGGCGCACCAGGAAGTCGAGGCCGTCGTAGATGGTCCGGGCGCCGTAGGCCTTCTTGACCCCGGCGAGCTTGGCCACGTCCTCGCCGGAGCGGGGGGCCGGTCGGAACTCGAAGACCACCGTCTTGCGCGTCTTGGGCGGCTCGACCTTCTCGATCTTGTCGAGCTTCTTCACCCGGCTCTGCACCTGCGCCGCGTGCGAGGCGCGCGCCTTGAAGCGCTCGATGAAGGCCAGCTCCTTCTTCAGCATGGCCTGCTGCCGCTCGAACTGCGACTGCTGGTGGGCGTCGGCGATGGCCCGCTCGCGCTCGTAGAAGTCGTAGTCGCCCGAGTAGCTGGTGAGCTCGCCGCCGTCGATCTCGACGATCTTGTCGACCACCCGGTTCATGAACTCCTTGTCGTGGGAGGTCATGAGGATGGCGCCCGGGTAGCCCTGCAGGAACTCCTCCAGCCAGATGATCGACTCGAGGTCGAGGTGGTTGGAGGGCTCGTCGAGGAGCATGGCGTCGGGGCGCATGAGGAGGATGCGGGCCAGGGCCACGCGCATCTTCCAGCCGCCGGAGAGCGCCCCGACGTCGCCGTCCATCATCTCCGGGCTGAAGCCCAGGCCGGCCAGGATCTCGCGGGCCCGCGACTCGAGGGCGTAGCCGCCGAGCTCGTCGAAGCGGGCCTGCACGTGGCCGAAGCGCTCCACCAGCTCGTCGAGCCGGTCGGCCTGCTCGGGGTCGGCGAGGGCGTGCTCCAGCTCGTGCAGCTCGGCCGCCACCTGCGACACCGGGCCGGCGCCGTCCATGGTCTCGGCCACCGCCGAGCGGCCGCTCATCTCGCCCACGTCCTGCGAGAAGTGGCCCACGGTGACGCCGCGGTCGATGGCCACCTGCCCCTCGTCCGGCTGCTCCTCGCGCGTCACCAGGCGAAAGAGCGTCGACTTGCCGGCGCCGTTCGGGCCGACCAGGCCGACCTTCTCGCCGGGGTGGATGACCGCGGAGGCCTCCACGAAGAGGATCTGCTGGCCGTGCTGCTTGGAGACGTTGTCGAAGCGGATCAAGGTGTTCCGGGGTGGCTGGGGAGGGGTACGAGGCGCGCTCCTAGCACGCCGGGGGTGCCCGGGCCAACCCACCGGGGGCGCAACGGTCCGGTCCCTGCCCGGGGTGCTACGCTCGGTGCATGCCCCCCGCCCTCGCCGGCGCCCGCGCCGCCGTCTTCGACGCCTACGGCACCCTCTTCGACGTCGCCTCGGCCGCGCGCGCGGCGAGCGACGTGCTCGGCCCGCAGTGGCAGCCGCTCTCCGACCTGTGGCGCCAGAAGCAGCTCCAGTACACCTGGCTGCGCGCGCTCATGGGGCGCCACGCCGACTTCTGGCAGGTGACGGCCGACGCGCTCGACTTCGCGCTCGAGAGCCTCTCGCTCGCCGATCCGGCGCTGCGCGACCAGCTCCTCGAGGCCTACGGCCGGCTCGGCCCCTACCCCGACGCCGCCACGGCGCTCCTCGCCCTGCGGGCGGCCGGGCTGAAGACCGCCATCCTCTCGAACGGCGCGCCGCGCATGCTCGCCTCGGCCGCGCGCAGCGCCCGGCTCGACGGGCTCCTCGACGAGATCCTCTCGGTGGAGGAGGTGGGCGTCTACAAGCCCCACCCGTCGGTCTACCGGCTGGCGTGCGACCGGCTCGGCGTCTGGCCGGCCGAGGTGATCTTCGTCTCGGCGAACGGCTGGGACGCCTGGGGCGCCAAGGCCTTCGGGCTGCGCGTCGCCTGGTGCAACCGCGCCGGGCAGCCGCGCGAGCGGCTCGGCGAGCCGCCCGACGTCGAGGTGCGCTCGCTGGCCGAGCTGCCGGAGCTCGTCGGCGCCTGAGCCATCACCTCTACCTCGACCGCTTCACCGCCCGCCCCGCCTTCCGCCCCGCCGCCCGCGCCTCCGGCCTCGCGCCCGGCCGCTCCGAGTCCCGCTTCACGCCGAGGAAGATGACGTGGCGCAGGCCGCCCGCGTCGCCGCGCGCCGGGACGATCTTGGCCTCGGCCGCGAAGCCGCCCCGCTGCAGCCGCTCCAGGTAGCGGTCGTCGTGGTGGGCGCTCCAGACGGCCAGGACGCCGCCGTCGCGCAGCGCCTCGCGGCAGGCGGCGATGCCGGCCGGGCCGTAGAGCCGGTGGTTCTCCTCGTGGACCATCGAGCCGGGGCCGTTGTCGATGTCGAGGAGGATGGCGTCGTAGGCCCGCTTCGCCTCCTGGATGCGCTTCACCGCGTCGCCCACGTGGACGTGGGTGCGCGGGTCGTCGAGCGGGCGGCCGGCCAGCTTGCCGACGAGCCGGCGGTTCCAGTCGAGGAGCGCCGGCGTCAGCTCGGCCACGACCACCTTCGAGTCGACCGGGATCCGATCGAGCGCGGCCCGGACCGTGAAGCCGAGCCCCAGGCCGCCCACCAGCACGGCGCGCCGCTGCCGGGTCCGCTCCAGCGCCAGCGCGGCCAGCGCCTCCTCCGAGCCGTGCTGCCGGCTCGACATGAGCACCTTGCCGCCGTAGCGGACCACCCACTCGTCGTCGCGGCGCGCCAGCACCATCTCGGTGCCGTCGGGCGCGAGCGCCTTCTCGATCGTCTCCCAGGGCTTCACGGCGCCGGGTGTACCGCAGGCGTGCGCTCCGCGCTAGACGAGCAGAGCCACCAGCAAGACGCCGACGAGCAGGAAGGCGAGCGCCACCTTCACCACGCTCCCGACGAGGAAGCCGACGAAGGTGCCGGCGCCGGCCTTCAGGGCCCGCGCGAAGTCCGGGTCCTGCCAGAGCTCGAAGAGCACCGCGCCGAACGCCGGGCCGAGCAGGATGCCGAGGGGGCCGAGGAAGAGGCCGGCGAGGAGCCCCACCGAGGCACCCAGGACCGCCCATCGTGAGGCGCCGGCGACCCGGGCCCCCACGGCCGTGGCGACCCAGTCGACCGCGTGGATCGCGACGGCCAGGACCCCCGTGATCACGAGGGTGGGCCAGCCGACCAGCTGGAAGTGGCCGGCCCACGCCACCAGCAGGGCGCCGCCGAAGAGCAGGATCGACCCGGGCAGCACCGGCAGCACCACGCCGGCCAGCCCCGCCACGATGGCCACCGCGCCGAGCGCATAGAGCAGGATCTCCACGCGCCGTGTCTAGCCCAGGCGGTACAGGGCCGTCGACGCCCGAGGCGGGGTCGCCCTGCTACACTTGCGGCCGTGACCGACGCCCCGCAGGCCACGCCGCCGCTCGCCGGACCGCCCGAGGAGCCGCCGCCGTCGGCGCTGCCGCCGGTGCTCCTCCTCCTCTTCGCGGCCGGCGCGGCCCTGGCGCTCCTCCTGCTCGAGGGGCTCGAGCCGGTGACGCTCCTCGCCGCGGCGGTGATGCTCGGCCTGGGCGCGCTCTCGGGGCGGCAGTGGTGGCTCAGCCAGGCGGCGGCGCGGGAGCGGCGGCGCGCGGTGACGGCCGCCGAGCGGGCGGCGCTCCTCGAGCGGATCAACCTGCTCTCGCGCCACTCCAACGACATCGTCCTCGTCACCGACGAGCGGCAGGTGCTGGTGGAGGTGAACGACCGGGCCTGCCAGCAGCTCGGCTTCGCGCGCGACGAGCTCGTCGGCCACCCCGCCCGCGAGCTGCGCGACCCGGCCACGCTCGGCGACTTCGACGCCCGCGCCGCCGAGGAGCTGGCCCGGGGCGAGGCCGTCTACGAGACGCGCCTGCGCCGCCGCGACGGCAGCAGCTTCCCGGTGGAGGTGTCGAGCCGCGTCGCCGACCTGGGCGCGCGCCGCTTCGTCCACGCCGTGGTGCGCGACGTCACCGAGCGGCGGCAGCTCGAGCTGCAGGTCCACCTGGCCGACCGGATGGCCTCGGTCGGCACGCTGGCCGCCGGCGTGGCCCACGAGATCAACAACCCGCTCGCCTTCGTGCTCGCCAACCTCGACTTCGCGCTGGTGGAGCTGGAGCGCCCCGGCGGCGACGGCGCCGAGGTGGGCCGCGCCTTGAAGGAGGCCCGCGACGGCGCGGTGCGCATCCGCGAGATCGTCCGCGACCTCAAGTCCTTCTCCCGCACCGGCGAGGCGGACGAGCGTCCGGTCGACGTGCGCAAGGTGCTGCAGACGGCGGTCGGCCTGGCCCAGCACGAGATCCGGCACCGCGCCCGGCTCGCCATGGAGCTCGACGAGGTGCCCGCCGTGCTCGGCAGCGAGCACCGGCTCGGCCAGGTCTTCCTCAACCTGCTCGTCAACGCCGCCCAGTCGATCCGGCCCGGCGCCGCCGACCGGAACCTGGTGCAGGCGCGCGTCGCCACCGCCGAGGACGGGCGGGTGGTGGCCGAGATCACCGACAGCGGCGGCGGCATCCCCGAGCCGCTCCTGCCGCGCATCTTCGACCCGTTCTTCACCACCAAGCCGGTCGGCGGCGGCGCCGGCGCCGGCCTCGGCCTCTCCATCTGCCACGGCATCGTGAGCGCCATGGGGGGCGAGATCCGGGTGCGCAGCGAGGTGGGCCAGGGCTCCACCTTCACCGTGCTCCTGCCGCCGGCCCGGGCCGAGGCGCCGCGCCCGCCCGCGCCCGCGCCGGCCGATCTCGGCCCCGCCCCGCCGGGCCGGGTGCTGGTGGTGGACGACGAGCCGCTCGTCGGCCGCGCCGTGATGCGCGTCCTCTCGCCGCCGCACCAGGTGACGGTGGCGGCCAACGGCGCCGAGGCGCTGCAGGCGCTCGAGGCCGGCCGCTACGACGCCATCCTCTGCGACCTGATGATGCCGGTGATGAGCGGCATGGAGCTGCACGCGCGGCTCGCCGCCTCCGATCCGGCCGCCGCCGCCCGCATGATCTTCCTCACCGGCGGCGCCTTCACCGACCAGGCGCGCGAGTTCCTGGAGCGCGTCCCGAACGCCCGCGTCGAGAAGCCGTTCGAGCCGGTGGCGCTGCGCGAGGCGGTGGCCGCGACCATCCGGGACGCCGGCCCGGCGCGGTGACCGCCGAGGAGCGGCTGCGCGCCCTCCCCTGGGAGGCGCTCGCCCCCATCGCCGCGGCGCTCGACGGGCCGCTCGCCGCGGTGCTGGCGGGCGCCGCCGCCGAGCGGGTGCTCGACCGCTTCCTGCGCGATCGGCGCGAGCTCGACCGGGCGGGGCGGGCCGCCGCCGCCGAGGCCATCTTCGGCGTCGGGCTCTGGCGCCGCCGGCTCCGCTGCCACCTCGGCGGCCTCCCGGAGACGCCGCGCCTCCTGCTCGCCCTCCTGCTGCGCGACCTCGCCGGCCGCGCCGACGCGGCGCGCCTCGCCGGCCTCGACCCGGCGTCGCTCC
>DASTGK010000293.1:0-2542 GCA_035719085.1 Anaeromyxobacteraceae bacterium | reverse complement strand
GGCGGGGCGCGGCGATGGCCGGCCGGGGGGCGGCGCGGACCGCCGGGGCGGCCGGGCGCGACTGGACCTGGGGCTGGGCGC
This sequence comes from Anaeromyxobacteraceae bacterium, assembly GCA_035719085.1. Taxonomy (GTDB): domain Bacteria; phylum Myxococcota; class Myxococcia; order Myxococcales; family Anaeromyxobacteraceae; genus JADKCZ01. Next base: position 2,461 of record DASTGK010000293.1, on the reverse strand, counting down.
GGCGCGGCTCGCCGCCGCCCACGTCCACCTCGCCCATGTCGATGCGGCCGCGGAAGCTGGCGCCGTCGACGATGATCACGCGGGGCGCGGCGATGTCGCCGACCATGCGCCCTTCCTTGGTGATCTCGACCGACTCGGTGGCGGTGACGTTGCCGACCACCACGCCCGCGATGACGCAGTTCTTGACCTGCACCTCGGCCTTGACCATGCCGGTCGGCTCGACCACGAGGGTGCGGGTGAGGGTGAGCGTGCCCTCGACGCGGCCGCGGACCGTGAGGTCCTCGTCGCCCGCGAGGGAGCCGCTGATGAGGATCGACTCGCCGATGATGGTGGTGCCGTCCATGGTGGCCATCTACTTCCCCTTCGCTTCCTTGACGTCCATGTCGACGTTGCCCTTGAAGACGGCGCCGTCGGCGATGAGGATGCGCGGCGCGCGGATGTCGCCGACGACCTTGCAGTCGGCCTTGAGCTCGACCTTGTCGCTGGCGGCGATGTTGCCGGTGACCTGGCCCGACACCTCGACGTTGGCCGTCTCGATGTCCGCCTCGATGACGCCGGAGGCCTCGACGTAGAGGCTCTCCTTGAGGCTGATGCGCCCCTTCACCGTGCCCTGGATCACCAGGTCCTCGTCACCAGAGATCTCGCCGTCGATGACGATCGAGCTGCCGATGACGGTGTGCGCGCCGCTGCGGGGAGCGCTCGCCTTCTCGATGCCTGCCATGGTCGTGTTGCCCTCCGGAAGCTTCTCCGCGGGCACCGGCGCGACGCGCGCCAGGGGGGATGCCGGAGCGAAGAGAGTGGCGTGGAGGATACGGGCCCGCTCCGCGCGACGTCAACGCCTTTCACCCGCAGCGCGCCGAGATCCAGCTCACCACTTCGGCGATGGGTCGCTCGCGTCCCACCTCGTTGAAGAGCTCGTGTCGGAACCCGTCGTACACGACCAGCTTCTTGTCGCGCGATCGCGCGGCCTCGAGGAATCGGCGCGCCGCGCCCACATCGGCGATGGTGTCGGCGCCCGCCGCCACCACGAGCAGCGGCGCCTCGAGCTCGCCGGCCCGGCGCGCCACCTCCTGCTGCGCCCGGGTCGACTCCTCGAACCAGCGCGGCGTGGTGGCCCGGCCGTAGAGCGGGTCGTGGGCGGTCCAGGTCTGCAGCTCCGGATCGCTCGTGAGCGCCGCCGGGGCGATGCCGGTGGCGACCGGCAGCCACGGGACGATCTTCCCCATCACCCGGGCCGCCAGCACCTTGAGGAGCGGCGCCTCGAGGGCGAGCCGCAGGTAGGGCGAGGAGAGGACGAAGCCGGCCACGCCGCCGTCGCGGCCGTGCTCCAGCGCCCAGCGCGCCGCCACGAGCGCGCCCTGGCTGTGGCCGAGGACGAAGAGCTTGCCCGCCACCCCGCCGGCGCGCAGCGACGCGAGGAAGGCGTCGAGGTCGGCGAGGTAGTCGCCGAAGACGTCGACGTGCCAGCGCCGGCCGTCCGACTGGCCGTGGCCGCGGAAGTCGACGAGCGCCACCTCGAAGCCGGCGCGCACCAGCGCGGCGGTGAGCGCCGGGTAGCGGCCGGAGTGGTCGCCGCCGCCGTGCAGCACCGCCACCGTGGCGCGCGGCGCGGGCGGCCGGTAGCGCTGCCAGTAGAGGCGGAGGTGGTCGACCGAGTTGAGGAACCCTTCCTCGTGGGTCGCCTCGGACGTGGCGGGGAACGCCGGGACCGGCATGGTGGCGGACCGTAGGCGCGACCGACGCTCCGAGTCAACGACGGCCGGCGCCTGCCGCGTCCGGGTCACCGCCGCGAGATCACCGCGCCACCGGGCGCCGCTCGGCGCCCGCCCCGAGATCCTTCAGCTTGCGCTCCAGCGCGGCGCGCGCCGCCACCTGCTCGGCCGGCGGCTCGTCGCCGAAGCTCTTGAGGGCGCGGCGCCAGGCGGCCGCGGCGTCGGCCGGCCGGGCGGCCGCGCGGTAGGCGTCGCCCAGGTGATCGAGGACCGAGGCGTCGGGGCCGGTGAGCCGGTCGGCCTCCTCGAGCAGCTCGACCGCCTGCTTGAAGTCGCCCTTGCGGAAGCGGATCCAGCCGAGCGAGTCGACCATGTGGCCGCTGCGCGGGGCGAGCCGCAGGGCGCGGCGCACCAGCTCCTCCGCCTCGTCGAGCCGCACCCCCTTCTCGGCCCAGGTGTAGCCGACGAAGTTGAGCGCCTCGGCGTGGTCCGGGTCCAGCGCCAGGAGCGCCCGCATCTGCGCCACCGCCTCGTCGCTCCGGCCGGCCCGCTCGTAGGCCGCGCCGAGCGCGTAGAGCAGCCCCTCGTCGCGGGGGCGCGCCTCGAGCGCGGCCCGCAGCGCCGCCACCGCCTCGCCGGCCCGCCCCATCCGGACGAGCGCGTCGGCCAGCGCCGGGTAGAGCTCGGCCAGCGCCGCCGCGTCGCCCGCCTTCTCGCGCTCCTCCAGCACGGCGCGCAGCTGCGCCACC
>DASTGK010000292.1:0-2890 GCA_035719085.1 Anaeromyxobacteraceae bacterium | reverse complement strand
GGCAGCGCGCCACGACGGCGAAGAGGGCCAGCACCTCCGGGAAGCGGGTCTCCGGCAGCTCGAGCCGCGCCCGGAAGCGGCCGGGCCCCGCCGGCTCGGGCGGCCCGACGCGGCCGGCGGAGGCGGTGAGCCGCGGCGCCGGCGCCGCCTCGTCGAGGGCGCCGGCTGCGGTGCGCACCTCGAGCGAGATCGCCACCTCGCGGTCGCGCCCCTTCACCGGCGCGGGAGGGTCCCAGGCGACGAGCACCCGGCCCGGGGGCGGCTCGACGGCGGCCCTGGCCTCGAGGGGGCCGGCCCGCAGCGCCACCTCGGCCACCCCCTCCGCCGGGCGGACGCGCCAGAGCCCCGGCGCGACCGGCTCCGCCTCGCCGCCGCGGCACTCGAGCGCCGCGCCCGGCGGCGCCGCCACCAGCTCGCCGTCCGGCGAGAGGGGCCAGGGCGGCAGGCCGATCGCAGGCGCCGCCTGCGCACCGAGCGCGAGGGCGAGCGCCAGGGTCAGCACGGGCGCACCCGCATCGAGCTACGAACGACGGCTGCGGCGCCGGGAGCGAGCCAGGAGCAGCAGCGGCGCCAGGAGCGCCAGCACCCCGCCGGCGCCACCGGTGGCGCAGCCGAGGCCGCGCGGCGTCGCGCTGGAGAGGGGGCAGTCGACGCCGGAGAGGCAGCCGGAGCGCGCCGGCGCGGTCCAGCCGTCGGCCAGCACCCGCACCCGCAGCGAGGCGCCGGGCTTGCCGAGCACCAGCGCCCCGGCCACGTGGTCGCCCGCGGCGAGCGTCCGGCGCGCCTCCAGGTGGCGCACGTGCGGGTCGAAGTCGCCGGGCGTGGCCAGCTCGTCGCAGTCGAGCGCCACCCAGGCCGAGCTGACGTGCGCCGCGTCGATGCAGACGAGCGTCGCCGTCTCCTTCGAGACGCCGAAGCGGGCCGAGCCGGTGAGCGAGCGCCCCTCGGTCCGGTGGACCGTCAGGTCGGCCAGCACCGGCGCCACCGGGTCGTCGCAGGTCGCCTGGCCGGGCGGCAGGTCGGGGAGCGGCAGCGCGGCGGTGAAGAGGTAGACGTCGAGGTTGCCGGCGCGGGCGTCGGCCCAGGCGACCCGCAGCTGCGACTGCTCCACCGCCACGTCGTTCAGCACCTGGTCGCTCGACGACGGCGAGGGGAAGACCACGCGGCCGGTCGACCACTGCCAGATGCCGACCTGCGAGACGCCGGTCGAGAGGTCCTCGAAGCCGACCCACTCGCCGAAGAGCGTCGGGTTGCGCTGCTCGCCGGGGCGGGCGAGGCGCGCCCGCTCCCCCGTGGCGTCGAGCACCACCAGGTCCGGATCGCCCGCCGCGCCGGTCACCACGGCGGCGAGGAGCGGGCTCGCCAGCGGGCTCGAGGCCCAGAGCGAGACCTTCCCGGCGCGCCCGGCGAAGGGCGTGGTGACGGCGCCGGCCGCGTCGCGCAGCCGGATGGCGCCGGCGCCCGACTCGTCGAGCCAGGCGATCCAGCCGTAGGAGGCCGAGGGGGCGTGCTCGTCGCCCGCGCCGGCGATCACCTGCGGCGCCACCGTGCCGAGCGGCATGAAGGCCACGTCGCGCCCGCCCGGCCCGGCCTGCTCCCAGGCGACGAGCTGGGGCGAGAGCGACGGGTGGGCCGCGCCGGTGGCCGGCACGAAGGCGAGGTGCGCCCCGGTGTCGGCCGCCATGAGGTGGAGCCCGTCCGGACCGGTGAAGGCCACGGTGGTCCGGTCGAGGTCCGGCGCGCCGTGGTCGACCGCGCCGCTCGAGAGCTGCGTCGCGGCGCCGGTGGCGAGATCGTGGACCCACACCTGCCGTGTACCGGACGAATCGTCCGTGTAGGCCAGGCGCGGCCCGGAGACCGACGGCGCCGACTGGTCGCCCGGACCGGTCACGACGGCCACGGCGTCGGCCGCCCGGGCCTCCCCCATGCTGGCGAGCCCCGAGAGCACCAGGAACGCCCTGGCCAGCGCGCGAAGCGACATCGTCCCCACCCTCTGTGTGACGATCGGCCCGCGCGGATCCCCCCGACCCAGGCAGCCGACTCCCTTGTGGGGCATGGTGTCAACCCTGCCCACAGCGGTCAAGCGCCCAGAAGGTCGTTCACCTCGAGTCGTGCGACCCGTCGCCCGCGCCCTTCCAGAGGGCGTTGGTGTCGAACTGCGGGTCCGGGGCGCGCGTGTCGAGGACCACCGTCGGCCCGCGGGTCCGCTCGCGCCGCCCGGCCACGTCCCGCGCCACCGCCTCGAGCGTCTGCGCGCCCTCGCGCAGCCAGATGGCCTGGCTGAAGCGGCCGTCCGGCCCGACCCGGACCCGCTGCCCGCCGAGCGTCAGCACGGCGCCGGGCGTCGCCTGCCCCTGCACCACGAGCTTGCGCCGGTTGGTCTCGCGCAGGTCGGGCCAGTCGACCTTGAGCAGGAGCGACCGGGGCAGGGCCACCGGCGCCGACGGGGCCTTGCCCGGCTCGGCCGACGAGGCCTGTCCCTGCCGCAGGGTGACGATCCGCCCGCCCGACTCGAAGTCGGTCTCGCCGGCCGTGACGCCGACCGTGACCCGGCCGCCGACGTTGGCCACGCCGAGGGCGCCGCCGCGGGTGCGGGCCACGGCGCCCGCGGCCTCGACCACGAAGGCGCGCCGCGGATCGTCGCGCACCGTGGCGGTCACGAGGCCGTCGTCGACCCGGAAGCGCGAGACCTCGGCGGCCAGCTCCTTCACGGCGAAGCGGGCGGCGCCGTCGAGCACCAGCTGGTAGCTCTCGCCGGCCGCCAGCACCACGCTCGCCCCCTCGGCCGTCTCGATGACGTCATCGGGCCGCAGCGTCGCGCCGGCGCGCAGCGGCTCCCGCGCCGCGCCGCCGCGCACCAGCGTGGCGCCGCCGTCGGCCCGGCTCACCT
>DASTGK010000291.1:0-12470 GCA_035719085.1 Anaeromyxobacteraceae bacterium | reverse complement strand
GTGTCGGTCAGGTCGCTCGTGCCAGAGCGATTCAAGGTTCACAATTGCCATGGCTCCGCTTCGAGTGTATGGACATGCGAGCCCTACCTTTCAATCTGCCGACCTTCGATCGCGTGACAGGCAATCTCTCCGTTATGTTCTTTCGTCCCAATCGGTTTGAGGCCGTCCGTGGTCTTGTCGAACGACTCAACCCAGGAAGCCAGCTCGTCTTGACCTTTCCGTCCTATCTCGGCCATGCTCGCCCCGGGGATGCGCGCCGTCGCCGTCCGCGTCGACGACGTGGTCGGCGTGGCCGGCTTCGTCCACCCCGGCGACAGCGTCGACGTCATCGCCACCATCCGGCTGGACGGCGGCAACGCCGTCACCTCCTCCAAGGTCATCCTGCAGAACATCAAGGTGCTGGCCGTGGGCAAGGAGCTGGACCAGCGGGCCAAGGGGCCGGACAAGGTGGTCCAGGCGACGGTGGCCACGCTGCAGGTCGACGCGCCGCAGTCGGAGCGGCTGGCGCTCGCCTCGGTGCAGGGGAAGCTGCTCCTCTCGCTGCGCAGCTCCGCCGACGTGGAGGTGGTCCCCACCTCCGGCATGACGGCCTCGGCGCTCCTGGCGCTGCCGGCCCCGCAGGCCGCCCCGGCCCGCCCGGCGCCCACCCGCGTGGCCCAGGCCGCGCCGCCGGCGGCCCCCAAGGCCGAGCCCTCGGTCGAGATCCTGCGCGGCGAGCTCTTCGAGCGGCGCAGCTTCGACGGCGGGGGGAAGCGGTGAGCCCCGCCGGCCTGCTGGCGGTGGTGGCCGCGCTGGCGCTCGGGGCGGAGGGGGAGATCGCCGCCGCCGTGCCCGGCCTGCGCGTCGACCGGGAGCTGGGCGCGGTGCGCGACCTGCAGCTCGAGGTCGGCCAGAACCGGCTGCTCATGCTCTCCGAGCCGATCGTCCGGGTGGCGGTGGCCGACCCGGCGGTGGCCGACCTCAAGGTGGTGACGCCGACGCAGGTGCTGCTCACCGCCAAGGGGCCGGGCACCACCGACCTCACGCTCTGGAACCGCGCCGACCAGCCCATCGTCATCGCCCTCGGCGTGGCCCGCTCGGTCGAGCCGCTCAAGCGGCAGCTCAAGGAGCTCTTCCCGCGCGAGAACGTCTCGGTCTCGGCTGCGGGCGAGCTGGTGGTGCTCTCCGGCGAGGTCTCCGACCTGCGGCTGCCGGAGCGGATGGCCGAGGTGGCGCGCCTCCACTCGAAGCAGGTGGCCAACCTCATCACGGTGAGCGGCAACCACCAGGTGCAGCTCGAGGTCCGCTTCGCCGAGGTGTCGCGCAGCGGGGCCAGGGCCATCGGCGTCAACCTGTTCGGCCGGGGCTCCGACGGCCGGTCGGTGGGCGGCCAGGTCGGGCCGAAGAACACGCTCGGCAACTTCCTCACCACCCCGCCCGAGTTCTGGGTCCCCGGCACCGGCGCCGCCGGCCAGCCCCCCTACTTCCCCAACCAGCCCTTCGGCGAGGCCTTCCAGCTCTTCTTCGGCTCGACCAAGCCCTTTCCCTTCAACGCCACGCTCTCGCTCCTCGAGGAGAACGGCCTGGCCAAGGTGCTGGCCGAGCCGACGCTGGTGACGCTCACCGGCCAGGAGGCCAGGTTCCTGGCCGGAGGCGAGATCCCGGTGCCGGTCTCGAGCACCCTCGGCCAGGTGAACGTCCAGTGGAAGAAGTTCGGCATCCAGCTCGCCTTCACGCCGACCGTGGTCGACGCCGGGACCATCAACCTCAAGCTGGCGGCCGAGGTGAGCGACCTCGACCCGAGCAACGGCATCCAGCTCTCCGGCCTCGTCATCCCCGGGCTGGCGTCGCGCCAGGCCGAGACCACGGTGCGCACCGGCGACGGCCAGAGCTTCGCCATCGCCGGCCTGCTCTCCGACAAGACCCGCTCCACCGTCGACAAGGTGCCGGGGCTCGGCAGCGTCCCGATCCTGGGGGCGCTCTTCCGCTCCTCCAAGTTCCAGCGGCAGGAGACCGAGCTGCTCGTCGTCGTCACCACCCGGCTCGTCCGCCCGGTGGCGCCGCACCAGCTGCCCCCGCTGCCGACCGACGGCGAGCCGCTCGAGCCGGACGCCTTCTCCTGGTTCCTGCTGGGCCAGGACGGCGTGGGCGGCGGCGCGGCGCCCGAGGCGGCCCCGTCCGAGCGGCGCGGCCCGGCGGGCCCGGCCGGCTTCGCCCCCTGAGGGAAGGAGGATCCCCGTGGACAAGTACCCGATCCAGGTCGCGGCCACGCCCCCCGAGCTCGAGACCGCGCTCGCCACCGCCATCGGCCAGGCCCAGGCCATCCGCTCCTTCACCGACTGGCGCTCGGCGCTCGCCTCGCTCGCCAAGGCGCGGCCGGGCGTGGCGGTGGTGGGGCTGCCGCAGGCCGACGGCGCCGAGGCCCTCGAGCTGGTGCGCGAGCTCAGCGGCCGCGGCACGCCGGTGGTGGCCCACTCGGCCCGCAAGGACCCGGACGTCATCCTCTCGGCCATGCGGGCCGGGGCCCGCGAGTTCTTCGTGACGGGCGAGGAGCAGCAGGTGGCCCGGGCCGTCCAGGGGCTCCTCGAGTCCTCGGGCGAGCTGCGGCTCGCCACGGTGACGGCGGTGCTGCCGGCCAAGGGCGGCCTGGGCGCCACCGTGCTCGCCACCCACCTGGCCGGCGCCCTGGCGCGCCGCGGCCAGCGGGTCTGCCTCGGCGACCTCGACCTCGAGCTGGGCGACGTCCTCACCTTCCTCGACATGGCCGGCAGCTACTCGCTGGCCGACGTGGCGGCCAACGCCCGCCGGCTCGACCGCGAGCTGCTCGACGCCTCGGTGCCGCGCCACGGCTCCGGCGTCTGGGTCCTGTCGCAGAGCGAGAAGGTGCACGACGCCGACCGGCTGGGCGTCGACGGCACCACCCAGGTGCTGCGCTTCCTGCGCCACCACTACGACCACCTGGTGCTCGACGGGCTGCGCGACTTCGGCGACATCACGCTGGCGGCGCTCGACCTGGCCGACCGGATCCTGCTGGTGGTGACGCAGGAGGTGCCGTCGGTGCGCAACGCCCAGCGCTGCGCCGGCCTGCTGCAGCAGCTCGGCTACGGCGGCAAGCGGATCACGGTGGTGGTGAACCGCTACGCCAAGGGGTCGAACATCACCGTCCCGGTCATCGAGGAGACGCTCAAGCTCCCGGTGCAGGCCACGGTGGGCAACGACTTCCAGGGGCTGTCGCGGGCCATCAACCGCGGCGTGCTGCTCTGGGACGAGGCGCCGCGCTCGGTGGTGGCGCGCGACGTGGACGCGCTGGCCGAGGCGCTCACGGCCGAGCCGGGCGAGGCGGAGGCGCCGTCCGGCTCGCTCCTCAGCCGGCTCTTCGCGCCGAAGGCGGTGCTCCATGGGGCTCGGTGAGCGGCTGCGGCAGCGGGCCAACGGGGCCAGCGCGCCGGGCACGCCGGCGGCCGAGGGCGAGCCGGCCTCGGCCGTCAGCGCCCAGGTCTTCCACGACCTCAAGACCGAGCTGCACCGGCGGGTCATCGACAGCCTCGACCTGAAGAACCTCGACAAGGTCCCGCCCGAGCGGCTCGGCGAGCAGCTCCGCTCGGTGCTCGCCTCGCTCCTCTCCGGCGCCAAGGTCCCGCTCAACCAGTCGGAGCGGGAGCAGATGGTGCAGAACCTGCTCGACGAGCTGACCGGGCTCGGCCCCATCGAGCCGCTGCTGCGCGATGGCTCCATCTCCGACATCCTGGTCAACACCTACTCCACCGTCTACGTGGAGCGCGGCGGCAAGCTGGAGCTGACCGGCATCCGCTTCGCCGACAACGACCACCTGCTGCGCATCGTCAACCGCATCGTCTCGCGCGTCGGCCGGCGCGTCGACGAGACCTCGCCCATGGTCGACGCTCGCCTGCCCGACGGCTCGCGCGTCAACGCCATCATCCCGCCGCTGGCCATCGACGGCCCCATCCTCTCCATCCGGCGCTTCGGCACCACGCCGCTCAAGGCCAAGGACCTGGTGGCCATCGGCACGGTCAGCGCCGAGGGGATGGCCTTCCTGGCCGCCTGCGTGCGCGCCAAGCTCAACGTCCTCATCAGCGGCGGCACCGGCAGCGGCAAGACCACCATGCTGAACGCCCTCTCGGCCTTCGTGCCGGAGGGGGAGCGCATCGTCACCATCGAGGACTCGGCCGAGCTGCAGCTGCAGCAGCGCCACGTGGTCCGCCTCGAGACCCGCCCGCCCAACATCGAGGGCGAGGGGGCCATCCTGGCCCGCGACCTGGTGCGCAACGCCCTGCGCATGCGCCCCGACCGGATCATCGTCGGCGAGGTCCGCAGCGACGAGGTGCTCGACATGCTCCAGGCCATGAACACCGGCCACGAGGGGTCGATGACCACCATCCACGCCAACACCTCGCGCGACGCGCTGTCGCGCCTCGAGGCGATGGTGGGCATGAGCGGCGTGCCGCTCTCCGACGTCTCCATCCGCCAGACCATCGCCCGCGCCCTCCACGTCATCGTCCAGCTGGGGCGCGGCAGCGACGGCCGGCGGCGGCTCCTCAGCGTGGCCGAGATCACCGGCACCGAGGGCTCCACCATCGTCATGCAGGAGATCTTCAGGTTCCAGCAGCGCGGCGTGGACGGCGCCGGCCGCATCGTCGGCGAGTTCGGGCCCACCGGCCTCCGGCCCAAGGTGATGGAGAAGCTGGAGCAGGCCGGCGTCGACCCGGCCCGGCTGGTGGGCGGCGCGCTCTAGGGGGGAGGCGGGATGCGCAACCTCATCGTCGTCTTCGTCAGCCTGGCCCTCCTCGGCGTCCTCGAGGCGGCGATGCAGGGCGGCCGCTTCCTCTCCGACCGGCGCGCCCGCGAGCTGCGGCGCCGGCTCCACTCGACGAGCGGCCCCATCGCCCTCGACTCCAGCCTGCTGCGCCAGGGGCGCTTCGCCACCGTCGCGGCCCTCGACGACTGGCTGTCGCGCCAGCCCTGGGCGCGCCGCCTGGAGCACGTGCTGGAGCAGGCCGACTCGCGCATGACGGTGGCCCAGCTGCTCGGCTTCAGCCTCGTCGGCGCGCTCACCGGCCTGCTCACCGCCTTCTGGATCGGCCCGCTCCCGGCGCTCGGGCTGGCGGTGGCCGGCGGCGCCCTGCCCATGGGGATGCTCCAGGCGGCCCGCGCCAAGCGCAGCCGGCAGCTCTCCGAGCAGCTCCCCGAGGCGCTCGACATGATGGCCCGGTCGCTCCGCGCCGGCCACGCGCTCGGCTCGGCCTTCCAGCTCGTGGCGAGCGAGATGCCCGAGCCCATCTCGGTGGAGTTCGCCCGCGCCTACGAGGAGCAGCGGCTCGGCAAGCCGCTCGAGAAGGCGGTGCGCGAGATGGCGGCCCGTGCCCCGGCCAATGGCGACCTCAAGATCTTCGCCGTCTCCACCGTCATCCAGAAGGAGACCGGCGGCAACCTGGCCGAGATCCTGGACGGCATCGCCCACACGGTGCGCGAGCGCTACCGCTTCTTCGGCAAGCTGCGCACGCTCACCGCCGAGGCGCGCATCTCGGCGGTCATCGTGAGCCTCATGCCCCTCCTCATGGCGGCCTTCCTGGTGATCACCCAGCCCAGCTACATGGTGCGGCTGGTGGACAACCCGATGGGCCAGACCGTCCTCGCGGCCGGCATCGGGGCCTGGATCGTCGGCTCGGCCTGGTTCCAGAAGCTCACGCGGTTCGACTTCTAGGGGCGCGCCCATGATGCTCGACTGGATCGCGCTGGTGGTGGCCGCCGGGTTCCTCGTCGCCCTCGGGGCGGGCGGCGCCATGCTCTGGGCCGTGGTCGGCACCGAGCGCGGCGCGGCCCGGCAGCTGCAGCGGCGCCTCGCCCCCTCGCCCGACCTGCCCGACCTGCTCGAGGCGCCCACCGCCGCCGCCCGGCTCATGTCGCAGGGGCTCACCCCCATCGCCCGGCTGGCGCAGCCGGTGGGCGAGGAGGAGCTGCACCTGCTGCGCGGCAAGCTGGCCCGGGCCGGCTACCGCTCGGCGAGCGCCACGCAGGCCTTCCTCGCCTCCAAGGTGATCCTGGCCCTCCTCTTCCTGGCGGGGATCCTCTGGGCCAACGCGGTGCGGCTCGAGCCCATCCCCATGGTCTCGGCCTGGGCGGTGATCCTGGCCGGCGCCGGCTTCCTGCTGCCCAACCTCTGGCTCGAGGACCGGGCGCGGGCGCGCATGACCGCCATCGACCGCGGCCTGCCCGACGCCCTCGACCTGCTCGTCACCTCGGTGGAGGCCGGGCTCGGCCTCGACGCCTCGCTGCAGCGCGTGGCCACCGAGGTGGCGCTGGCCCAGCCGGTGCTGGCCGAGGAGCTGACGCTCACCTTCCTCGAGGTGAAGGCCGGCGTGGCGCGCACCGAGGCCTTCCGCCGGCTGGCCAACCGGACCGGCGTGCAGGACCTGAAGACGCTCGCCGCCACGCTCAACCAGACCGACCTCTTCGGCACCAGCGTGGCCGCGGCGCTGCGCATCCAGGCCGAGGGGATGCGGGTGCGGCGCATGCAGCGGGCCGAGGAGCGGGCCGCCATGCTGAGCGTCAAGATGACCATGCCGCTCGTCCTCTGCTTCCTGCCGTCGCTCATGGCGGTGCTCATCGGCCCGGCCATCGTCAACATCGCGGTCTACTTCCTGGGGAAGGGGTGACGACCATGCGCGCCCGCGCCGCCGCCTGTCTGCTCGCCGCCGCGCTGGCCGCCGGCTGCGCCGCCCGCCGCGCCGATCCGGCGGTCGAGGTGCGGCGCGCCCTGGCCGAGCGGCTGGCCGCCCGCGGCGACTGGGGCGCCGCCTTCGAGGCGGCCGACGCGCTGGTCCGCGAGGATCCGGCCGACCGGCGGGCCCGCCTGCTGCGCGCCCAGGCCTTGCGCCACGGCGGGGCGCTCGCCGAGGCCGAGGCCGACCTCGACCGCGTGCTCCGCGCCGACGCCGGCGACGCCGCCGCCCACGGCGAGCTGGCGCTGGTGTGCGAGGAGACGCGCCGGCCGGAGGAGGCGCTGCGCCACCACCGCGAGGCGGCCCGGCTCGACCCGGAGAGCGCCCGCGCCGCCAACAACCTCGGCTTCGCGCTCCTGGCGCGCGGCCGGCCGGCCGAGGCGGTGCCCATCCTGGAGGCGGCCTTGCAGCGCCACCCGGCCGACGCCCGGCTGCGCAACAACCTCGGCTTCGCCTACGCCGCCGGCGGCGACTTCACGCGGGCGGCCCGCCAGTTCGCGCTCGGCGGCACGCCGGCCCAGGCGCGCCACAACCTGGGCGTCGCCTACGAGCGCGGCCAGAACCTGGAGCGGGCCTACGACCTGTACCTCGAGGCGGCGAAGCTCGACACCGGGCTCCACCTGCCGCGCACCAACCTCGTCCACGTCGCCCGGCAGCTCGGGCGGCCGCTGCCCCCGGAGGCCGCCGGCGCCGGGGAGCTCACCAGGGGGGCACCATGACGCGCATCACCGTCCTCGCCGCCGCGCTCGCCGCGGCGCTCGCCGGCGCCGGCTGCGGCCGCGCCCACTTGAACCCGGCGCAGGGGGTCTCCTACCGGAAGGCCTTCGCCGCCCAGCAGGTGACGCCGTCGCCGCAGTGGCGCGCCCCCACGCCCGGCCTCGACACGCAGGAGGCCGACGTGGTGGCGAAGAGCTACGTGCGGAGCCTGGCCGGCAAGGCGCGCGAGGAGGCGCCGGAGCCGGTGCTCTACGTCGCCCCGCCGATGCGCGGCGCGGGCTCGCAGCCGCTCGCGCCGTCGGTGCCGCGGAGCTGAGGGAGGAGCCCATGCAGCCCCGCCAGGAGCGACAGCGCGGCGCCGTCCTCATCTGGGCGGTGGTCGGCCTCGTCACCGTCGGCGCGCTCACCGCGCTCGCCATCAACGTGGGGCGGGCCCTCTCGGTGCGCGGCGGCCTGCAGAACGGGGCCGACGCGGCGGCGCTGGCGGCGGCGGCCGAGCTGAACGGCCAGCTCACCGGGCTCGCGGCCGCGCCGCAGGCGGCCGTCGCCCTCGCCGGCCAGCACCAGACCGACATGGGGCTCGCCGTCACCCTCGACCCGGCCGCCGACGTGGTGCTCGGCGCCTGGGACCGGACCACCTCCCTGTTCACGCCGGTCTACGGCCGGACGCTCACCGACCTGCGCAACATCAACGCCGTGCAGGTGCGCGACGGGCGCGAGGCGGCCCGCGGCAACGCCGTGCCGGTGGTCTTCGGCGGCGCCTTCCTCTCGGCCCGCACCCTCGACGTCCGGACCTCCGCCGTCGCCGTGGGGGGCGGCCCCTGCGAGGACAAGTGCGCCTTCCCGGCCGCCTTCGCCGACTGCCTGCTGGTGAACCCGGACGGCAGCCTCAACTGCGACGACCGGTTCTACGTCTTCAACAGCGACTGGCAGGACAACATCGGCTTCACCAGCCTCGAGCCGGGCGTCTCGGCGAGCGTCCCGAACATCAAGGCGGCCCTCGGCGCGTGCGTGGCCTCGTCGGCCGACGAGCCGATCCCGATCACCAACGGCAACCCGGTGCAGCCCATCTCGCAGGACCCGTTCTTCAAGCGCCTCCCGATGACGGTGAACGCCCCGGTCGTCCACGCCGACCGGTGCCCGCCGGCCCAGTACCAGAAGTGCTCGCAGGCGAGCCCCAACGGCCCCTGCCTCAACGCCAAGTTCGTCGGGGACATGACGGTGGTGGGCTACGTCACCTTGAAGGTCTGCTACATCACCGGCTCGACGGTGAAGGTCTGGCCGCCGGCCGACTGGCCCGCCGGCGACGCGGACTGCGGCGCCGCCCCCGGCATCGAGGCCTTCCCCGGCGTCGACCCGTCGCAGTGGCCGGATCCGTTCCTCAAGCAGACCCTCTTCCTGAAGCACAAGTGCCACTACGAGCAGCCCGGCAACCAGTCGGGCGTCGGCGGCTGCGGCTACTACGGCACCTACACCACCCGCTCCCGGCTGGTGCAGTAGCGATGACCGCCAGGGCCCTCCGCCTCACCGGCGCCGGCCTGCGCGAGGCGGGCACCAACCTGTCGCTGGCGGCGCTCTACCTCCTCTTCGCCTGGGCCCACGGGCACCGGTTCGTGCAGCACCCCCGCCCCAGCCTGGCGCTCGTCGTCGTCATGGAGGGGGTGGTGGCGGTGCTGCTCCTCGTGCGGAGCCGCGCCGCCCAGGCCTCCTTCTCGCCCTGGTCCTGGCTCACCACCGTGGTCGGCTCCTTCGCGCCGCTCCTGCTGCGCCCCGGCGCCGAGGCGCAGGACAGCCCGGCCGGCCAGGCCATCCAGGTGCTCGGCGCGCTCCTCGCCATCGCCTCGATCCTCTCCCTGCAGCGCAGCTTCGGCCTCCTCCCCGCGGTGCGCACGCTGCGCATGGGCGGCGCCTACCGCTGGGTGCGCCACCCCATCTACGCCGCCTACACCGTGCAGAACCTCGGCTACCTGCTCTCCAACCGGACGCTCGCCAACCTGGCGGTGGTGGCGGTGGCGCTCCTCTTCCAGGTGCTGCGCGTCTACAACGAGGAGCGGCTGCTCCGGACGCTGCCGGCCTATGAGGAGTACGCCCGGCGCACGCGCTGGCGGCTCCTGCCGCTCGTCTTCTAGGCGGCGCCGCGCGCCGGGCGGCGTGCCGGGCTCGCCCTCGTCCCCGCTTTCGTGCCACCCTGCGCGGCGCTCGAGCCCGACCATGCCCCGCACGACCACGCGCCGCCCCGCCCGCTCCACCTCCGCCCGCCGCCCCGCCTCGAAGGCGCGCGGCCCGCTCCCCGACCGCCACGTCCTCTACGAGCGGGCGGTGCAGGACCCCTCCTCCGAGCTGCCGCTCATCGAGCGGGTGCTGCGGCGGGCGGGCGTCCCGGCCAGGCGGCTGCGCGAGGACTTCAGCGGCACCGCGCTCCTCGCCGCGAGCTGGGTGGCGGCCGGGCCGGAGCGGACGGCGGTGGCGCTCGACCTCGACCCGGAGGTCCACGCCTGGGCCCGGGCGCACCACGTGCCGCGCCTCGGCGCCGCCTCGGAGCGGCTCGAGCTCGTCTGCGCCGACGTGCGCCACGGCCCGCGCGGCCCCTTCGACCTCGTCGTGGCCCTCAACTTCAGCTACCAGGTCTTCAAGACGCGCCAGGCGCTGCGCGAGTACCTGGCGGCGGCGCGCCGGTCGCTGGCGCCGGGCGGCGTCTTCATGCTCGACGTCTTCGGCGGCTGGCTGTCGCAGCAGCCGCGGGTGGAGAAGCGCCGGCTGCGCGGCGGCGTCACCTACGTCTGGGAGCACGAGGCCTTCGACCCCATCACCCACCAGATCCGCTGCGCCATCCACTTCGAGCTGGCCGGCGGCCGGCGCATGCGCCGCGCCTTCCACTACGACTGGCGGCTCTGGACCCTGCCGGAGCTGACCGAGCTGCTCGGCGAGGCCGGGTTCGGCGACGTCGAGGTGCTCTGGGACGTGGCGCCGAGCAACACCGACGTCGACTACCGCTTCCGCCGCCGCGCGCAGAACCAGGGGGGCTGGCTCGCCTACGTGGTGGCGCGGCGGCCGGGCGGCGCGCAGCGCTGACGGCCGGACCGTCCGTCCGGGCGGCCATGTCCGACCGGCCCGTATGCTGGTCGTCGCATGGCCCTCCGCCTCCTCCACACCTCCGACTGGCACCTGGGGCGCGCGCTCCACGAGGCCTCGCTCCTCGAGGACCAGGCCTGGGCGCTCGACCGGCTGGTGGCGCTGGTGGCCGACCGGCGCCCCGACGCCCTGGTGATCGCGGGCGACGTGTACGACCGGGCCGTCCCGCCGGCCGAGGCGGTGGCGCTGCTCGACGACCTGCTCGTCGAGGTGGCCGGCCTCGGCGTGGCGGTGGTGGCGGTGGCCGGCAACCACGACTCGGCCGAGCGGCTCTCCTTCGGCGCGCGGCTGCTCGAGGCGCGCGGCGTCCACCTGCGCGGCGACCTCCGGCGCGCGGCCGAGCCGGTGGTGCTGCCGGGCAAGGGGGCGCTCTACGCCCTCCCCTTCGTCGACCCCGAGCTGGTGCGCGGGCTCACCGGCGACGAGGCGCTGCGCGGCCACGCCGCCGCCACGGCCCGGGTGCTGGAGGCGGTGCGGGCCGACGCGGCCCGGCGCGACCTCCCCACGGTCCTCGTCGGCCACGCCTTCGTCCAGGGGGCGCTGGAGACGCCCGACAGCGAGCGGCCGCAGGCGGTCGGCGGGGCCGGCGCCATCCCGGCCGACCTCCTCGCCGGCTTCGACTACGTGGCCCTCGGCCACCTCCACGCGCCGCAGGAGGTGGCGCCCGGCGTCCGCTACGCCGGCTCGCTCCTCAAGTACTCCTTCGCCGAGGCCGAGCAGCCCAAGTCGGTGGCGCTCGTCGAGGTGGCGCGCGGCCGCCCCGCCGCGGTGGAGCTCGTCCCGCTCGGCCAGCGGCGCGACGTGGTCCGGCTGCGCGGCACGCTGGCCGGGCTCCTCGCGGACCCGGCCCTGGCGCGCCACGAGGGCGACCTCGTCGAGGCGACGCTGGAGGACGAGGGGTACGTGGTCGACGCCAAGCGGCGGCTGGCCGAGCGCTTCCCGCACGTCCTCAGCGTGGCGCGGCGCGACCTGCAGGCGGGCGGCGAGGGGACCTTCGCCCACCGGGTGGCCGGCGCCGAGCAGGACGACCAGGCGCTCTTCCGCGCTTTCTTCGAGACGGTCACCGGCGCGGCGCCCGGCCCGGAGCTGGCCGGCTGCTTCGCCGAGGCGGTGGACGAGCTCGAGCGGAAGGAGCGCGCCGCGTGAGGCCGCTGTCGCTCGCCATCCAGGCCTTCGGGCCGTTCGAGGGGACGCAGCCGATCGACTTCGAGGCGCTCGGCGGGGGCGATCTGTTCCTCGTCCACGGCCCGACCGGCGCCGGCAAGACCACCCTCTTCGACGCCATGACCTGGGCGCTCTTCGGCGTCGTCCCGGGGACGCGCGCGCCCGACCGGCTCCGGTCGGACCGGGCCGCGCCCGACCTGCCGACGCGCGTGACCTTCCGCTTCCGGCTCGGCGAGGCGGTCTACCGCGCCGAGCGGACGGCCGCCTGGCAGCGCCCCAAGAAGCGGGGCCAGGGCTTCACCGCCGAGGACGCCGCCGCCAGCCTGTGGCGCGAGGGCGAGGCGGCGCCGCTCGCCACCCGGCCGAGCGCGGTCACCGACGCGGTGACGGCGCTGCTCGGCATGGGGGCGGCGCAGTTCACGCAGGTGGCGCTGCTGCCGCAGGGCGAGTTCAAGCGGCTCCTCTGCGCCGACGCCACCGAGCGCGAGGCGCTCCTGCAGCGGCTCTTCGGCACCGAGCGGTACGCCGACCTCGAGGGCTGGCTCGTCGACCGGAAGAACGAGGTCGAGGCCGAGGTGCGCCGGCTCGCCGAGCGGCGGCGCGAGGTGCTGGGCGACGAGCCGGAGGAGGCGCGCGGCGAGCGCCCGGAGGCGCTGGCGGCCCGGCTCGAGGCGGCGCGCGGCGAGGCGGCGGCCCGGGCCGGCGAGGACAGCGCGGCCCTCGCCCGCCTCGACGAGG
>DASTGK010000290.1:0-22720 GCA_035719085.1 Anaeromyxobacteraceae bacterium | reverse complement strand
GCCTCGTCGAGCGCGGCCAGCTCGCGGGCGGGCGGGCCGACGAGCGCCGCCACCGCCTGCCCGCCGTCGAACGGCAGCGTCGCCAGCCCGAGGAGCAGCCGGCCGGTGGCGCGGCCGGCCCGCACCTCGCCGAAGGCGACGTCGTTCGAGACCACCTCGAGGCCGCGCCAGGGCTCCTGCCCCCAGCCGGTGAAGGGGCGGTACTCGTGGAACGGGTGGGCCAGCACCGCCTGGCCTCCGAGCGCGGCGATGGCCTGGAGCGGCTCGCCCGTCCGCTCCTCGGGGCCGAGCGCGCGCGGCGCCCCCGGCGCCACCAGGTGGCCGAGGCGGGTCGAGGCCTCGTGCGCCTCGATCACCAGGACGCCGTCGTGCCAGCCGGCCTCCTCGGGGTGGACGACGTTGTGGTCGGTGACGACCAGGAACTGCAGGCCGGCCGCCCTGGCGGCGCGCACCACCTCGGCGAGCGGCTCGCGCCCGTCGCTGTGGGTGGTGTGGACGTGCCAGGCGCCGCGCAGCTCGCCCGGCACCGGCGGCGGGCGGGGGGCGGCCCGCAGCCTCACGCGCAGGCCGAAGGCCGCGAAGGCCAGGACGGCGAGGGCGAGGAGGAGCAGGGCCGCGCGCCGGATCACGCCGGCTCCGGCGCCCGCGCCGCGGCGGGGCGCGGCTCGTCCTCCCGCCGCTCCCCCTCGTAGATGCGATAGAGCCGGGCGTACTCGCCGCCGGCCGCCAGGAGCGCCTCGTGGCGGCCCATCTCCACCACCCGCCCCTGCGACAGGACCACGATCCGGTCGGCGTTGCGGATGGTCGAGAGCCGGTGGGCGATGACGAGCGTGGTCCGGTGCCCCTCGCCGCCGAGCCCCATGAGCTGCTCCAGGGCGCGCTGCACTTCCCGCTCGCTCTCGGCGTCGAGGGCGCTCGTCGCCTCGTCGAGGACGAGGATGGGCGCGTCCTTGAGGAAGGCCCGGGCGATGGCGATGCGCTGCCGCTGGCCGCCGGAGAGGAGCGTCCCCTTCTCGCCGACGAGCGTGTCGTAGCCGTGCGGCAGGGCGCTGATGAAGCCGTGCGCCTGCGCCATCCGGGCGGCCCGCTCCACCTGCTCCACGGGGATGTCGGGGCGGCCGTAGGCGATGTTGGCGCGGATGGTGTCGTTGAAGAGGACGGTGTCCTGGGTGACGAGGGCGAGCTGGGCGCGCAGGCTGCGCAGCGTCACCTCGCGGACGTCCTTGCCGTCGATGGTGATGCGGCCGCCGCCCACGTCCCAGAAGCGCGGCAGCAGGTTGGCGACGGTGGTCTTGCCGCCGCCGGAGCCGCCGACCAGCGCCACCACCTCGCCCTTGCGGATCTCGAGGTCGAGGCCGTGGAGCACCGGCGCGGCGCCGTAGCCGAAGCCGACCCCCTCGTAGCGGATGACCTCGCGGAAGGGGGGCAGCTCGGCCGTGCCGGCGTCGGGCACGGCCGTGGGCGTGTCGAGGATCTCGAAGATCCGCTCGCCGGCGGCGGCGCCCTGCAGCGCCATCTGGCCCACCCGCCCCAGCTGCTTCACCGGCTGGTAGAGGAGCATGACGGCCGAGAGGAAGGAGATGATCCGGGCGGCGGGGAGCTCGCCGGAGAGGATCTTGGGCCCCACCCAGGCGATGGCGGCGGCCAGGCCGGCCACGGCCATCACCTCCATGAGCGGCGAGGAGAAGGCGCGCACCAGGAAGCTCTTGCGCTGGATGCCGAGCCAGCGGGAGTTGGCCTCGCCGAAGCGCGTCGCCTCCCAGCGCTCCATGCCGAAGGCCTGCACCACGCGGATGCCGGAGATCGACTCCTGCACCATCTCGGCGATCTGGCCGATGGAGGCCTGGCCCTGCTGCGTGGCGCGCTTCAGCCGCTGCGCCAGCCGCACCACCGGCACCAGGGTGACCGGGATGACGCAGAAGACGACGAGCGACATCTTCCAGTCGAGCCAGAAGCAGGTGCCCAGCATCACCACCACGGAGAGGCCGTCGCGGAAGTAGCTGGCGACCGAGTTGGTGATGGCCGACTCGACGGCCGCGATGTCGGCCGAGAAGCGCGACATGAGGTCGCCGGAGTGGCGGCGCGCGTAGAAGCCGGGCGAGAGCGTGAGCAGGTGGTCGAAGAGGCCGCGGCGCAGGTCGGCCACCACGCGCTGGCCCAGCATGCCCATGAGGTAGAACTGGCCGAAGGCGGCCGCGCCCTTGAGGAGCGCCACCGCCACCATGACGAGCGGCACCAGCGCCAGCACCTGGGTGCGGTCGGCGGTGGCGAGCGCGCCGGAGAGGCCGAGGCCGGACGGCAGGAACTTGTCGAGCGAGCCGACCGAGCGCGTCTGGCCGGTGAAGAGGAACTCCAGGAACGGCCCGATCAGCGTCATGTACGCGGAGTTGCCGACCGCGTAGACGATCATGCAGCCGAGGGCGCCCAGGAAGCGCCCGCGGTAGGGGGCGACGAAGCGGAGGAGGCGGAGGTAGGCCTGCACGGCGAGGGGTATAGCACGGCCCCGCGGTGGCATCCCTGCGGGGCCGCGCGGTCCCTCCCCTACTCCTCGATCCCCTTCACCTTCCCCTCGGCGCGCCGCCTCTCGATGATCTTCTGGGCGATGGGCGGCGGCACGGGGTCGTAGTGGGACGGCGTCATGGTGAAGTAGCCGAGCCCCTGCGTCAGCGAGCGGAGGTCGGCGTCGTAGGTCATGGCCTCGGCGTGCGGGCAGGTGGCCCGGACGATGACGCCGCGGGCCGCCGGCTCCATGCCCTGCACCTTGGCGCGGCGGCCGTTGAGGTCGCCCATGACCGGGCCGACGTACTCCTCCGGCACCCGCACCTCGAGCTGCATGATCGGTTCGAGCAGGATCGGCCGCGCCTCGGTCATGGCCTTCTTGAAGGCCATCGAGCCGGCCACCTGGAAGGCCATGTCGGAGCTGTCGACGTCGTGGTAGCTGCCGAAGAAGAGCTTGGCGCGAAAGTCGACCACCGGGTAGCCGGCCAGCGGGCCGGAGCCCATCGAGCCGCGGATCCCCTTCTCCACCGAGGGGATGAACTGGCGCGGCACGGTGCCGCCGACGACCGCGTCCTCGAACTCGAAGCCGGCGCCGCGCGGCAGCGGCTGCAGCTCGACGTGCGCGTCGCCGTACTGGCCGTGGCCGCCGGTCTGGCGCTTGAACTTGCCCTGCGCCTTGGCGGTGGCGGTGATGGTCTCGAGGTAGGCCGGCGTGGGGGGCGCCAGCGTCACCTCGATGCCGTGCTTGCGCTTGATCCGCTCGACGGTCACCTCGATGTGGGCCTGCCCCATGCCCTGCAGCAGCATCTCGCCGGTGTCGGGCGAGCGCCCCAGCTCGAGCGAGGGGTCCTCCTCGATGAGCTTGTGGAGCGCCGCCGCCGCCTTGTCGTCGCCCCCCTTGGCGTGGACGGCGTAGGCCACCGGCCTGGTGTGCTGCGCGAAGGCCGGCACCTCGATGGGCGCGTCGCGGTCGCAGAGCGTGTCGCCGGTGTGGGCGTCCTTGAGCTTCACCAGCACCACGAAGTCGCCCGGCCCGGCCTCCGGCACCTCGGCCGTCTGGGCGCCGTCGGTGCGGAAGAAGTGGGCGATCCGCTCCTCGGAGCGGGTGCGCGGGTTGAGCACCGTGGCGTCCGGCCGGAGCGTGCCGGAGAGGACGCGCACGTAGTCGACGCGGCCGGTGAAGTGGTCGATGGTGGTCTTGAAGACCTGGCCGCAGAAGGGCGCGCCGGCGTCGGCCCGCCGCTCCACCGGGTGGCCGCCGAGGTCCTTGCCCTTCACCACCCGCGCCTCGGGGGCCGGGAAGAGGGCCACCGCCGCGTCGAGCAGCTCGCGGACGCCGACGCCCGCCTTGGCCGCGGCCACGACCACCGGGAGGTACTTCTGGGCGCGGGCGCCCGCCGCCAGGCCGCGCCAGATCTCCGCCTCCTCGAGGGCCGTGCCCTCCAGGTACTTGCCGAGGAGCTCGTCGTCCGCCTCGGCCGCCGCCTCGACGAGCGCGGTGCGCAGCCGGTCCGCCTCGGCCTGGAGATCGGCCGGGATCTCGCCCTCGGTCCACCGGCCGTAGGCCTTGGGGTCGGCCAGGTGGGCCTTCATGGCGACGAGATCGACGAGGCCGCGGCACTTCGCCCCGGCGCCGATGGGGAGCTGCAGCGCCACCGGCTTCACCTTGAGCGAGGCCTCGACGTCGGCCACCGTGCGGGTGAAGTCGGCCTGCTCGTGGTCGACGCGGGTGACGACGGCGACCGCCGGCACGCCGGACTCGGCCAGCACGTCGTAGCTCCGCTCGCTCCGGTTGTGGCAGCCGTCGGCGGCCGAGACGGCCAGGAAGGCCCCGTCGGTCACCTGCAGCGCCCACTCCACCTCGGTGAGGAAGGCGGCGAAGCCGGGGCAGTCGAGGACGTGGAAGCTGCGGCCGCCCTCCTCGAAGCTCTCGGGGTGGAGGCTCAGCGTGAAGTTTCGCTTCTTCTCCTCCGGCTCGGCGTCGAGGCGCGACGACGAGCCCTCTGGGCTGGCGCGCTTCGGGTCGCCGACGCGCAGGAGCGCCTCGACGAGCGCGGTCTTGCCGGCGCCGTCGGCGCCGAGCATGGAGAAGGTGCGGGTGACGCGAGGGGTGGGCATGGGGTCGTCAGCTCCTTCCCGCACGGAGACCGGCCGCGTGCGGGGACGCTCGGTCGTTGTGGTCCGAACTCTACTTGAGCTCCGGGAAGTCGTCCTGCCAGAACTCGCGCTCCCCGCGCGCCCCGGAGGGGCCGCGCTCCTTCTCCCGCCGGCGCAGCTCGACCCGGCGGATCTTCCCGGAGACGGTCTTGGGCAGGTCGGAGAACTCCAGACGCCGGACCCGCAGGTAGGGGGCGAGGCGCCGCCGCAGGAAGCGGAAGATCTCGAGCGCCAGCTCGCGCCCGGGCTCCCGCCCCGGCTTCAGGATGATGAAGGCCTTGGGCACCAGGCCGCGCACGTCGTCCGGGCTCGGCACCACCGCCGCCTCGGCCACCGCCTCGTGCTCGATGAGGGCGCTCTCCAGCTCGAAGGGCGAGATGCGGTAGTCGGAGCTCTTGAAGACGTCGTCGGCGCGCCCCACGTAGGTGACGTAGCCGTCGGCGTCGCGGGTGGCCACGTCGCCGGTGTGGTAGTGGCCGTGGCGGTTGACGAAGTCGTTGAGGTTGGCGTCCCCCTCGTAGCCGGCCATGAGGCCGGTGGGGCGCGGGTCGAGCGAGATCGAGATCTCCCCCTCCTCGGCGGCCGGCCGCCCCTCCTCGTCGAGCAGCGCGATCCGATAGCCGGGGAGCGGCCGCCCCATCGAGCCGAGCTTGAGCGGCTGGCCGGGCGGGTTGCCGATCTGGGCGGTGGTCTCGGTCTGGCCGTAGCCGTCGCGGATGGTGACGCCCCAGGCCTTCTGGACCTTGCCGATCACCTCCGGGTTGAGCGGCTCGCCGGCCGAGAGCGCCTCGCGCACCCTCACCGGGAACTTCGAGAGGTCCTCGAGGATGAGCATGCGCCAGACGGTGGGCGGCGCGCAGAGCGTCGTCACCGCGTGCTGGCCCAGCATCTCCAGCAGCCGCCGGGCGCTGAAGCGGCCGTAGTTGAAGAGGAAGACGGTGGCCTGGGCGTTGAACGGCGCGAAGAAGTTGGACCAGGCGTGCTTGGCCCAGCCCGGCGAGGAGACGTTCATGTGGACGTCGCCCGGGCGCAGCCCCTGCCAGTACATGGTGGAGAGGTGGCCCACCGGGTAGCTGAGGTGGGTGTGGACCACCAGCTTGGGCTTCGCCGTGGTGCCGCTCGTGAAGTAGAGCAGCACCGGGTCGGAGGAGAGCGTCTCGCCGTGGGGCAGGAAGAACGACGCCTCCTCGTAGGCCAGCTCGAAGGAGAGCCAGCCCGGCACCGGCTCGCCCACCACGTGGCGCCGGAAGTCGCCCCCGAGGCCGCGGAACTTCTCGGTGCCGGCGGTGTCGGTGATGACGTGGCCGATCTTGCCGCGGGCGATCCGGTCGGCCAGGTCCTCGGGCGTGAGCAGCGTCGTGGCCGGGACGACGCAGGCGCCGAGCTTCATGGCGGCCAGCATCACCTCCCAGATCTGCACGCAGTTGCCCAGCATCATGAGGATGCGGTCGCCGCGCCCCACCCCGTGGCGCCGGAACCAGGTGGCGACGCGGTTGGAGCGCTCGGCCAGCTCGGCGTAGGAGACCCTCACCTCCGCGCCGTACTCCTCGACGATGTGGAGCGCGGTCTGGCCGTTCCCCTCGGCCACGATGTCGAACCAGTCGAGCGCCCAGTTGAACCGGTCGAGCACCGGCCAGCGGAAGTCGCGGTAGGCGGTGTCGTAGTCCTCGCGGTGCTCGAGGAGGAAGTCGCGGGCGCGGCGGAAGATCTCGGTCGAGGACACGGGGGCTCCTTCGGCTCGGCGCGATTGCCGTGGTGGGTGCGGCGGGGTCCGGCGGCGTCAACCTCCCCCGCCGGCGAGGCGGGGCATGGCTTCGGAGAGGCCGTCCATCATGAACTGGACGGCGACGGCGACGAGGAGCAGGCCGGCGGCTCGCTCCAGGATGGCGAGGCCGGTCCGGCCGAGCAGCCGCTCGGTCCGGTTGGCGCCGGCCAGGATGAGGTAGGAGGCGGCGCAGGTGGCGGCGATGGCCCCCAGCACAGGCAGGGCGTGCCACCACGGGCCGGCGCGGGCCCGGGCCATGAGGACGATGCAGGTGGCGATGGAGCCCGGCCCGGCCAGCAGCGGCATGGCGAGCGGCACGATGGCCACGTCGTCCTTGATGGCCCCCTCCTCCACCTCGTGCTCGGTGATGCGGGTCTTGGAGGGCTGCGTCCGGATCATGTCGAGCGCCATGAGGAGCAGCACCACGCCGCCCGCCACCTTGAAGGCCGGCAGGCCGATGCCGAGCGCCCGGAAGATCCAGGCGCCGGCCAGGGCGAAGGTGGCGAGGATGAGCCCGGCCGTCACCGCCGCCCGCAGGGCCGTCTCGCGCCGCTTCTCGTGCGAGTCCTCGCTCGTCATGGCGAGGAAGAACGGCACCGCGGCGATGGGGTCGACCACGAAGAAGATGGCCGAGAGCGAGACGAGCGAGAGGCTGAAGGCGTCGCCGAGCACGAGGGGTCAGGTTACCCCGGAACCCCGGCCGCCGCGCCGCCTTTCGCGGGGCGCCCGCCCTACCAGCCCGACCGGCGGATCGACCAGACCTTGCGGACCGCCTCGAGGACGATGCGGCGGGACATCTTGGACTGCCCGACCCGCCGGTCGGCGAAGACGATGGGGACCTCGCGGACGCGGAACCCCTTGCGCACCGCCCGGTAGGTCAGCTCGATCTGGAAGGCGTAGCCGGTGCACTCGACCGAGGCGAGGTCGATGGCCTCGAGCACCTCGCGCCGGAAGCACTTGAAGCCGCCCGTCAGGTCGCGGACGCCCAGGCCGAGGATGGTGCGGGCGTAGAGGCTGCCGCCGCGCGAGATGACCTTGCGCCCGAGCCCCCAGTTGACCGTGCCGCCGCCCGGCACGTAGCGGGAGCCGAGCACCAGGTCGGCCTCGCCGGCGGCCGCGAGGAGCGAGGGCAGGTGCTTGGGGTCGTGGGAGAAGTCGCAGTCCATCTCCAGGACGAGCCCGTAGTCGCGGGCCAGGGCCCAGGCGAAGCCGGCCAGGTAGGCCTTGCCGAGCCCCTCCTTGCCGGCGCGGTGGAGCACGTGGACCCGCGCGTCGCGCGCCGCCAGCTCGTCGGCCAGCCGGCCGGTGCCGTCGGGCGAGGCGTCGTCGATGACCAGGAGCTCGACGTCCGGCGCGACCGCCAGCACCGCCTCGACCATCGGCCGCAGGTTGTCGATCTCGTTGAAGGTGGGCAGGCAGACGAGCGCCTTCCGGGTCCCGGTCATCGTGCGAGCACCTCCGCCACTTCGCGCGCCACCCGCTCCGGCGCCCCGGGCGCCCCGAGCGCGGCGCGCACCTCGCGCAGCCCGGCCAGCTGCGCCTCGCGGGCCGGCCCCTCGGCCAGCACCGCCTCGAGCTCGGCCGCCATGCGGGCCGCGCTCGCCTCGGTCTGGAGCAGCTCCGGCACGACGCGCCGCCCCGCCAGCAGGTTGACGAGCGAGAACCAGCTGAGGCGCACCAGCAGCCGGGCCACCAGGTAGGAGAGCCAGGAGAGCTTGTAGACCACCACCATGGGCCGGAGCATGAGGCCGGCCTCCAGCGTGGAGGTGCCGCTCTTCACCAGCGCCGCGTCGCTGGCCCCGACGGCGGCGTCGGTCTGGCCGTCGACCAGCTTCACGTCGAGCGTGGCGTGCGAGGCGAGGTGGCGGGCCACCTCCTCGCGCGGCAGGGTCGGCGCCACCGGCACGACGAACTGCGCGTCGGGGTGGCGCTCGCGGATCCGCTCGGCCGCCTCGAGCATGGGCGGGAAGAGGCGGGCCAGCTCGCTGCGCCGGCTGCCGGGCACGAGCGCCACGGTGGTCCGCGCCACGTCGAGGCCGAGGCCGGCCCGGTAGTCGGCGGCCGGGGCCGGGTCCGGCCGCTCGGCGAAGGGGTGACCGACGAAGGTGGCCTTCACGCCGGTCCCCTCGTAGGCCTTCGGCTCGAAGGGCAGGATGCAGAGCATCCGGTCGACCACCTGCGCGATCTTGCGGGCGCGGCCGCGGCGCCAGGCCCAGATGCTGGGCGAGACGTAGTAGACGACCGGGACGCCGAGCCGCTTCAGCTTGGCGGCGAGCCGCAGGTTGAAGTCGGGCAGGTCGACGAGGAGCGCGGCCTTGGGCCGGCGGGCCTCGGCGGCGCGGCCGAGGCCGGAGAGGATGGAGAGGATGCGCGGCAGGCGCGGCAGCACCTCCGCGAGGCCCATCACCGAGATGTCCTCGGCCGGCCAGAGCGCCTCGAGCCCGGCCTCGCGCAGCCTCGGGCCGCCCACGCCGAAGGCCCTGAGGCCCGGCCGGAGCCGCTGCAGCTCCTGGAGGACGCGGGCGGCGTGCAGGTCGGCGCTCGCCTCGCCGGCGACGATGAGGATCTCTTCGGCCATTCCGCCGCGTTCTATAGCACGCGGCCGCGCCGGCCCCGGTGTGACTTCGGGGCGACGCGCGCTCAGAGCTGCCCGGCCGTCACCACGATCCACCGCAGGGCGAGGCCGCCCGCGAGGACCAGGGCCGGCGCCACGGCCGTGGGGCGCAGGAGCCGGCGTGCCTCGAGCAGCTCGAGGAGGGCCGGCACGGCGAGCCCGGCCACCACCACCAGCCCCCAGAACGCCGCGCCGAAGCGGCCGCCGAGGAGCAGGCCGGCCGCCGCGTGGGCCGCGGCGCCCCCCGAGGCGAGCCCGACGAGGAAGAGGAGGAGCAGCACCAGCTCCGCGCCGATGGCGAGGAGGTCCCAGCGGGCGAGGAGGTGGCGCTCCTCGGCCTCGAGCGGGAAGAGCAGCAGGAGCGCCGCGCCGGTCGAGAGGCCGGAGACGAGGAAGAGCGGCCCGAGGAGCGCCGAGCTCCAGAGGGCGCGGGCGCCGAGGGTGGAGAGGAGGATGCCGGTGTAGAGGCCGAGCCCGATGCCCACCGCCACGTTGGCCCGCCGGAGCGCGAAGGCCCGCGGCAGGGCCCAGCCCCGCGCCGCCCGCACCGCGCGGCCCAGCGGCCCGGACTGGTCCGCGAGCCACCCCGCCTGCTCGTCGTCGAGCGCCGTGAGCGCCACGAGGAGCGAGACCGGGTAGACGAGGAGGAGGATCCAGGCGCCCCAGCTCATCGGCGAGGTCCAGCGGAAGGCCAGGTAGAAGCGCCAGACGAAGAGCTTGTGCTCGAGGTCGAGGAAGAGGGCCGCCATGCCGGCCGAGACGAGCAGCGGCGCGGCGAAGGGCAGCCAGCGGAGGGCGCGCGAGCGCTCGCCCGGGCGGTCGAGGAGGCGCGAGGCGAGCACCATCACCCCGGCGGCCATGCCGCCGAGGAAGAGGTAGGCCGGGATCTCCCATCCCCAGACGTGGAGCTGCGGATCGACGAGGTGGCTGTGGCGGGCGACGTCGAGCTCGGTCATGGCGCCCTCGCTAGGTGAGGAAGAAGACGTGGGGCCGGGTGCCGGCCTCGGGCTGGAGCACCGCGTGGGACCGTCGGGCGACGAGCTGCGCCACCGGGCTCGCGGGATCGGCCAGGTCGCCGAAGGTGAGCGACCGGGTCGGGCAGGTCTCGACGCAGGCCGGCCCCTTCCCGCGCTCCACCCGGTGCAGGCAGAAGGTGCACTTGTCGACGAACCCCTGCGGGGTGACGTACCGGGCGCCGTAGGGGCAGGAGGCCATGCAGGCCTTGCAGCCGGTGCACTTGCTCCGGTTGACCAGCACCACCCCACCCTCCCCCACGTGGCTGGCGCCGGTGGGGCAGGCGGCGACGCACGGGGTGTCGGCGCAGTGGTTGCACCGCTCGGAGCGGATCTGCATCGAGAGGTCGGGGAAGGTGCCGTGGACCTCCTGCACCACCCAGTCGCGGAATCCGCCCTCGGGCAGCGCGTTCTCGGTCTTGCAGGCGATGACGCAGGCGTTGCAGCCGACGCAGCGGCGCGTGTCGACCGCCATGGCGTACCGCTTCGTCATGCGACCTCCGGGGCGCGCTCGACGCGCACGAAGTTCCCGTTCATGCCGGTCCCGCCCATGATCGGGTCGATCTTCACCCGCGTGGTGAGGTGGGCGTCGGAGGCGCCCCGGCCGAAGGCGTACCGCTGCCGCCGCGCCGTCTGCCCCCAGCCGTGGACCAGGTAGACGCAGTCGCCCCGGATCCGCTGCGTCAGCTTCACGCGCACCGGGTTGGAGCGCACGCCGTCCTGGTTGACGAGCACCACCTTCTCGCCGTTGGCGAGCGCCCGCCCGCCGAGGCCGGGGAGCGCCCGGGCCGCGTCGGCGTTGAGCCAGACCTCGTTCTCCGGGTAGGGCTCGGCGAGCAGCCGGTTGTTGACGGTGCGGCCGAAGGTGTGAAGCGGCGCGCGGCCGGAGAGGAGCCGGAAGGAGCCGGGCGGCCCCTCCTCCTGCGGGCGGTAGACCGGCAGTGGGTCGAAGCCCGCCTCCTCCAGATCCTTGGAGAAGAGCTCGATCTTCCCGCTCTCGGTCTCGAAGGAGAGGTCGGCCCCCTCCTCCTCGCAGGTCGGCGCCTCGGCGCCGAGCAGCACGCCGGTGAGCTTCAGCGTCTCCCAGCTCTCGCCCTTCACGGCCAGCCGCGCCTTCACGAAGTCCTGCGCGTCCTTCCACGGGAAGTGGTCGGCGAGGCCGACCTTCGCGGCCAGCTCCTTCACGATCCACCAGCCCGGCTTCGTGTCGTACATGGGCGGCACCGCCGCCTGGCGCGCCGCGATGAAGGGGCGGCGCCACGGGCCGTTCCAGACGTCGTCGTCCCGCTCCAGGTAGGTCGCCTCCGGCAGCACCACGTCGGCGAAGCCGCAGATCTCGCTGGGGAGCACGTCGACGGCCACGAGCAGCTCGAGCGCCTGGATCGCCTCGAGGAGGCGCGGCCGGTCGGGCATGGCCTGGACGAGGTTGCAGCCGTAGACCAGCCAGGCCTTCAGGTCGTAGAGCGCCTGGCCAGGCCGCGTGGCGTCGCACAGGCCGCTCGCCAGCACCTCCGAGGCGAGCGGGTAGAGGCCGCCCTTCGGCTTGTCCACCTTGGGGCGGGTGGCCGGCGGCGGCGGGCCGCCGTGGGGGTAGCCGGCGAGCGGGTACTTCTGCTGGAGCACGTAGCCGCCGCGCCGCCCCCAGTTGCCCAGCAGCGCGACCAGGATCGACATGGCCCGCTCGCGCTGCGTGTCGTCGCCGTACCAGACGGTGTGGCGGCCGGGGTGGACCAGCGAGGCGGGGCGCGCCGCGCCGATGAGCCGGGCCGAGTCGCGGATGAGCGCCGGCGCGAGGCCGGTGATGGGGCCGGCCCACTCGGGCGTGGCGGTGGCCACGTGGGCCTTCAGCTCCTCGAGCCCGTTGGCGTGCTGCGCGAGGTAGTCGGCGTCGTAGAGCCGCTCCTCGAGGAGCACGTGGATCCAGGCGAGCAGGAGCGCGATGTCGGTGCCCGGCTTGATGGGGAGCCAGTAGCGGGCCTTGCTCGCCGCCACCGAGAAGCGCGGGTCGACGACGACCAGCTGCGCCCCCTTGCCGACGGCCTCGGCCAGCTCCTGCACCTGGGTGTTGTGCATGTTCTCGCCCAGGTGGCTGCCGATGAGCGTGATGCAGCGCGCGTTGGCCAGGTCGAGCGGCTCGGGCGAGCCGAGCGGCGTGCCGAAGGTGACCTGGAAGGCCGCCTCGCGCGGCCCGCGGCACTGGGCGTACGACGGGGCGCCGATGTTGGACGAGCCCCAGGCCTTCATGAGCTGCTTGAACCAGACGCCGCCCGAGCCGTGGGTGAAGAGGGCCAGGGCCTCGGTGCCGTGGCGCTGCTTCACCCGCTCCAGCCCCTCGGCCACGCGGTTCAGCGCCGCGTCCCAGGAGACCGGCTCGAAGCGGTCCTCGCCGCGGTCGCTGACGCGCAGGAGCGGCTGGCGCAGCCGGTCGGGGTCGTAGAGGAGGCCGGTGGCGCCGGCGCCGCGCGGGCAGAGCATGCCGCGCGAGAGCGGGTGGGCCGGGTTGCCGGTCACCTTGGTGACGCGGCCGTCCTTGACGTGGGCCAGCACCCCGCAGCCCCAGAAGCAGAGCTCGCAGTAGGTGGGGACCACCGCGTCGCCGTCGGTGCGTGGGTCGGGCGTGGGGTCGCGATCGAGCCCCCACCAGCGGGTGGCGAGCCCCGAGCCGACGGCGGCGGCGCCGGCCCCCGCCGCCCCGATCTGGATGAACTGCCTGCGCGTCACGCTCACGGTACGCTCCTCCCCGGCGCCGCCGCGCGGCCCGCGGGCCCCGAGGGGCGGCCCGCGGCGCGCGCGGCGCCCTCAGCGGCTGCAGTTCTCCATGCAGTGAACCAGCGTCTCCAGGTTGCGCTCCACCAGCCGGTAGGTGGCGAAGCCCCCCTGCCGATCCACCGCCACCAGGCCGGTGCTCCGCAGGATGCGGAGCTGCTGCGAGACGATGGCCTGGCTCGCGCCCAGCTTCTCGGCCAGCGCCGTCACGTTCTGCTCCCCCTCCACCAGGATGGCGACGATGCGCAGCCGGAGCGGGTGGGCCACGGCCTTGAGCACGTCGGCCAGCTGCGCCGCCCGCTCCTGATCGGCGGCGATGCGGGGGCGCGGCGGCTCGGCGCGGGCGCGGGGCGGCCTGGCGGCGGGGGGGCTCATTCGTCCTTGCCTTGCTCCTTCTTGAGGAGCTTGTCGAACCAGAGGCCGGCGCCGCGCAGCCCCCGCTTCTCGATCTCGGCCTTGGAGTAGCCGAGCGCCTGGAAGTCGAGGACGCCGGTGGCCGAGTGGCAGCGGTCGCAGGTGAGGGCCTTGGTCCGCGTCACCAGGTGGCTGTTGGCGAAGTAGATGGTCTGCCAGCCCGGGACGGGGTCGACGTTCTTGAGGCCCAGGGTCTTGGCGGCGCTCGCCACGCCGGCCTTGGTGTCGCCGGTGGCGGTCGGCTGCGCGAAGTCCATGAGGAGCAGCTTGCCGGTGGTGCGGTCGAAGTAGGCGTGCCCCTCGTAGACCTTGAAGGGGAAGATCTTGCTCTTGCCGTCGCCGCGCTTGCCCTTCGGGCCGATGAGGTGCGGGGTGTTGACCACCTCGCCGCTGAACCAGGCGTAGGCCGGCCGGTTGTCGGCGGCGGCCCGCTTGATGGTGGAGGGCTCGTAGAAGCCGGTCTCGAGCTTGGTCCAGCTGGTGAAGTCCTTGGCCACCGCGCCGCCGGTGGTGGTGATGTGGCAGGTCTGGCAGGCGAGGACGGCGGTGTGGCGGTCGTAGTCGGGGTCGCCGTGCGGCTTCTCGCCGTGGCAGCCGGCGCAGGAGAGCCGGAGGCCGTCATTGGCCCAGTTGTTCGGGTCGAAGCCGGTCGGGACCTTGTGGTCCTTGGCCCCGTGGCAGTCGACGCAGACCATCCCCTTGGCGGCGTGGACGTCGTGCTCCGCGTCGAAGGCGAAGCCGCGCTTCACGAGCGGGCCGCCACCGGCCGCCTCGTGGCAGGTCATGCAGGCCTTCACCGTCGGCTTCCCGACGGTGAGGGCCGCCTCGACGCTCCGGTCCTGGCCCATGGCCACCTGGCCGTCGGCCGTCTTGAAGGCCTTGCGCTTCGAGTAGTCGTAGCTCGAGGCGTGGCAGATGAGGCAGTCGACGGCCGCCTCGGCCTCCGGGCCGGTCGAGCCGACGTCGGAGAGGTGGTTGCCGGGGTGGCAGGAGTTGCAGCCGACGATCTTGCTCTTGCCCTTCTCGTTGGCCGGGATCTCCTTCAGGTTGTTGACGATGTCGTTGGCGTTGCAGAAGGTGTACGAGCGGTTCTTCATCCCCCACTCGCGCTTGGGGTCGACCCCCTCCACGTTCGTGACCTTGGAGGCGTGCTTCCAGTGGACCGTGTCGAGGAACTTGCGGGCCGTGCCCTCGTGGCACACCTCGCAGGTCTTCGGCCCCTGGTACCCGTTCTCCTTGATGTAGTCGCGCCCCTGGTGCTCGGCGGGCGGCGGCGGCAGCGCCGGCTTGGGCGGGGCGGCGGGCGCCGCGGCCAGGGGGGCGGCGGCCAGCGCCGCCAGCACGAGGGTTCTCATGGATGTCACGCTCGGTAGATGGGGGTGGAGGGGGTGGACGCCGCCTAGCTGCAGCCGCCCGGCTTCTTGAAGAAGGTGGCGACGTTCTTGCCGTCCTTCACCACGTACTTGCACTTGATCTCGTCGCCGGGGGTGATGCGCTTGTCGGCGAACTTGTCGAGCGTGACCTTGTCCTCGACGGTGATGACGACCGACTTGCCGGCCTCGTCCTGGAGGGTGGCGGTGGCCACCTTGGCGTCCTTGCCGGACATCTCGATCTTGGTGACCTTGCCGAGCACCTTCTCGTCGGCGCGCGCCGGGGAGGCGGCGGCGAGGGCGAAGGCGACGGCGGCTGCGGCGATGAGGCGAAGCGTCTTCATGTGCGGTGCTCTCCGTGTTCGGTGCTGCGGGGGTGCTGCGGGGACGGCGTGCTGCGAAGGACGGTGCGCTACTCGGCCTGCGGGGCGGCGGCCACGGGCGCGGCCTTGCGGGCCCGGGCCTCGGCGACGAGCCGCTCGATCTTGCCGGCGCCCTTGTAGGAGAAGGCGGCGGCCACGGCGATGACGACGGCGAGGAGCAGCCGCGGCACGTGGAAGAGCTCGGGGAGGAAGAGCTTGCCCAGCTTGCCGCTCTCGTGGAAGGCGCCCAGCTGCGGCTGCAGCTCGGCGTAGGCCACCGAGCCGACCACCACGCCGAGCACGGTGAAGATCCCGTCGAGCTTGCCCGAGGCGGCCGCCACCACCGAGGTGCCGGGGCAGTAGCCGGAGGTGACGAAGCCGGCGCCGACGAGCAGGCCGCCGACGATCATGGGCCAGAGGTAGGTCGGGTAGTTGATGGTGACGGCCTGCAGGTCGAGCAGCCCGACCGCGGCGAGCAGCGCCGAGCCGACCATGGCGGTCACCACGGCGGTGAACATGACCCGGTAGACGGTCATCTCCGTGCCGTAGAACTGGCCCACCAGCTTGTCGGCCCGGCCGAAGCCGGCCCGCTCCAGCACGAAGCCGAAGGCCGTGCCGATGGCCAGCGCGCCGGCGAAGGCGACGGGGGTGAGGTTCTCCTGCAGCAGCGCGTCGACGGGGAAGATCATCGGTACTCCCTCCTCACGAACCAAGCCATGGCGTAGCCGCCGGCGAAGAAGCAGAGCATGAAGGCCCAGGCGCCGGCGGACATGAGCCCGCCGCCCGAGAGCCCCTGGCCGGAGGCGCAGCCGCGCGCCATCCCCGCGCCGACGCCCATGACCGCCCCGCCGAGGAGCGCGAGCGCCAGCCGCGGCGCCTGGCCGAAGGTCGGGCCGCGCAGCGTCTCGAGCTTGAGGCGGCCGCTCGTCCAGGCGCCGAGCAGGCCGCCCAGCACCACGCCCGCCACCTCGAAGACCAGCCAGTTGGAGAGCGGCGAGCCCTCCTCGGTGGCGGCGGCCAGCATCGGCACCGCGGCGACGTGGTCGGGCGCGACCGCGTTCACCGCGGTGACGCCGACGCGGAAGCTGGCGCCCGAGGCGCCCAGCCCCTTGCCGGTGAGGGCGTAGGCCGAGAGCAGCACCAGGCCCAGCGCCACGCCGGCCACGTACGGGTTCCAGAATCGGTTGGGGTTCCTCTCCATCCCTCGGCTCCCTGGCGCGGCGCGCCGGATCCGGCCCGCCGTTCGCCCTAGAGACATAGCGTTATCGCTATGTCACTCCATTACGATGCAAAAGCCCCGCCAGCGCCGGCGCCTCCAGATCCGCGTCACCACGCGTGTGCGCGCCGGGCGCACTGGGGGAGTTGACGCAGCGCCTGGGTGCCTTGCCCCACCTCGCCGGCCGCCCGGCGCCGAGCCGCCCCGCGGCGGGCGGCGCCGCCAGCGCGGCCTGGCCCGACCTCGTCTCGCTGGCGATCTCGCTGCTCCGCTCCATGATCGGATCCGAGCCAGGGCTCCGCGGAGCGGTTCGCGCGCAGCCACCTGGATTTGCGAGCGAAAGTCTTGCGTCGCCAACCGCGCAGGGGTTGCGCCGCCGGGCCGCGATGCGGACTGTCCGTCCGCTCGACGAGGCGCGCCCCGCCTTCCGGGCGCGGCGGGCTTGACCTGAACGCTTGTTGCGTTATCTCTCCGGCGTGCCGCCCCGCCTCGTCTCCAACCCGCCCAACCCCTGGCTCGCCACCGACGTCGAGTGGCTCGAGCCGCGGCCGGCGAAGCTGGAGGTCTACGAGGACGCGTCGCGCGAGATCCTGTCGCGCAACGACAGCCCGGACATCGGGTTCACCTGGAGCGTCAACCCGTACCGCGGCTGCCTGCACGGCTGCGCCTACTGCTACGCCCGCCCGTACCACGAGTACCTGGGGTTCGGCGCCGGCACCGACTTCGACACCAAGGTGGCGGTGAAGCTGCGAGCGCCGGAGCTGCTGCGCGAGGCCTTCGAGCGCCCGTCGTGGAAGGGCGAGACCGTGGCCTTCGCCGGCGCCACCGACGCCTGGCAGCCGCTCGAGGCCTCCTACCGGCTGACGCGCCGCTGCCTGGAGGCCTGCGCCGAGTACCGCAACCCGGTCTGCGTCGTCTCCAAGGCGGCGCTCCTGGAGCGGGACGTCGACCTGCTGCAGGAGCTGGCCCGCGTGGCCCGCGCCAGCGTGTCGGTGAGCATCCCCTTCCTTGACGAGGCCATCGCGCGGCGGCTCGAGCCGCTCGCGCCGTCGCCCCGCCGCCGCCTCGCCCTCCTGGAGAAGCTGGCCGCGGCCGGCCTCGCCCCCACCGTGCTGGTGGCGCCGGTGGTGCCCGGGCTCGACGACGAGCTGCCGCGCGTGCTCGCCGCGGCGCGGTCGGCCGGGGCGGCCCGGGCCGCCTGGCAGCTCCTGCGGCTGCCGGGGGCGGTGGCGGGCGTCTTCGAGGAGCGGGTGCGGGCGGCGCTGCCGGAGCGGGCCGACCGGATCCTCCACCTGGTGCGCCAGACGCGCGACGGGGCGCTCTACGACCCGCGCTTCGGCAGCCGCTTCCGCGGCGAGGGGCCCTACGCCGAGACCATCGGCGCCGTCTTCAGGCTCTGCTGCGCCCGGCTCGGCCTCGGCGCCGTCCACCACGCGCGCGAGGCGCGCCCGGCCGGCACCTTCCGGCGGCCGGACCGGGGGCCGCAGCTGCCCCTCTTCGACGCCCCGCCCGCCGGGTAGGGCTCAGGCGTCCGGCCCGGAGATGCCGAACGCCTTGAGCCGCTTCCAGAGCGTGACGCGCGAGATGCCGAGCCGGCGCGCCGCCGCGGTCCGGTTCCAGCCGCAGGCGGCGAGCGCCTCGACGAGCCGCTCGCGATCGAGCGGCGCGTCGGGCGCCGGCGCGGGTGACTCGGGCCGCGCGGCGCCGGTGGGGATCGGCGCGCCCTGCGGGGGCTGGACCACCTCGGCCGGCAGGTGCGCCACGTCGATGGGGCCGGTCCCGGCCCGCAGCGCCGCGAACTCGAGCACGTTCTGCAGCTCGCGGACGTTGCCGGGCCAGCGGTACGCGGCCAGCCGGTCCAGCGCGGCCGGGGAGATGCCGAGCGGGCGCGGGCCGCCGCCTGCCACCAGCCGGTCGAGCCACGACCTGGCCAGGAGCGGCAGGTCCTCGACGTGCTCGCGCAGCGAGGGCACGCGGATGGGGAAGACGGCCAGCCTGAAGTAGAGGTCGGCGCGGAAGCGGCCCGCCTCGACCATCGACTTCAGGTCGCGGTGGGTGGCGCAGAGGAGGCGGACGTCGACCTTGATGGGCGACGAGTCCCCCACCCGCTCGATCTCGCGCTGCTCGATGACGCGCAGGAGCTTCACCTGCACCGTGGGCGAGACGTCGCCGATCTCGTCGAGCAGGAGCGTGCCGCCGTGGGCCTCCTGGAAGCGCCCGCGCCGGTCGCGCAGCGCGCCGGTGAAGGCCCCCTTCACGTGGCCGAAGAGCTCGCTCTCGAGCAGGTTCTCGTTGAGCGCCGAGCAGGAGACGCGGACGAACGGCCCCGCGGCGCGGCGGCTCCCGCGGTGGAGCGCCTCGGCGACGCACTCCTTGCCGGCGCCGCTCTCCCCCAGGATCATCACGGTGGCGTTGGAGTGGGCTACGAGGCCGATGGTCCGGTAGAGCTCCTGCATGGCCGGGTGGCGCCCCACCAGGCCGCAGAAGTCGGCCTCGTCGCGCGCGTCCGGCCGCCAGTCGCAGCGCGGCTCGAACCCCGCCTCGCCCACCTCGGTGAAGGACTCGAGCGCGCCGGCCGGCCTGCCGTCGGGGGCGTAGAGCGGCACGGCGTTCTTGACGATGAGGAGGAGCCGCCCGTCCTTGGTGCGGAGCGAGCAGGTCTTGCTGGTCCGGCCCTGCTCCACCAGGCCGCAGCGGATCGGCCCGACGCCGCAGGCGCAGCCGTGGACGGCGTCGCCCGCCAGGATGGAGCAGTCGCGGCCGAGCGCCTCGCCCGGCGTCCAGCCGGTGATGCGCTGCGCTGCCGGGTTCCAGTAGGTCACGCGGCCGTCGAGGTCGGTGGTGAAGAGCGCGTCGGGCAGCGCGTCGGCGAGCGCGCGCAGGGCGGCCTCGCTGCCGAGACCGAGGAACGGGAGCGGCGGAGGGTGCGCGGTCATGTCCGGTGGCGAGGGGCTCGGCCCATCGCCCGTGGGAGCCGCTGACGGCGCCGGACGGTTCACCGTGAACGGCCCCGAGAACGGCGGCTTAACGCCGCACCGTTCACCTGAACGGCGCGCGCCCGCGCGCAGCCGATTCCACGCGGATTTCAGGCGATTCGCGCCACTCCGGGCGCTGGTACGCACCGTGCTCAGCGGGAGGTCGCCGACCGCCGGGGCGGAGCTCCGCCCCACAGCCCGTGTCGGGAAAGGACACCACCTTGAGACTCGAGAGGCTCCTCGCCCCAGCGCTCCTGCTCGCCACGCTGACGGCGTGCAGCAGCGGCTCCGACAAGACGTGCCAGGACTTCTGCGGCGCCGGGAACACCTGCTCCGCGGGCCAGTGCGTGCCGCTCCAGTGCACCCCGTCCTGCGGCGCGGGGACGGCCTGCCAGATGGGTCAGTGCGTCGCGGTGGCCGCCGTCACCTGCACCGCCGCCTACCCCGGCTGCGCCGCCTGCGACACCACCGGCGCCACGCCGGTCTGGGTCCCCCAGTGCGGCGCGGGCACCTCCTGCAGCGCCCCCACCGACACCTGCGTCAGCACGTCGACGCTCCACGCCAGCCTGGGCCAGCCGGGCGGGCCGCTCCACGGCCCCTTCACGAACGGCTACTCGGTGACGGCCGCCTGCGTCGGCTGCCACCCGGCCTCGGCCGCCGAGGTGATGGCCTCGCAGCACTTCACCTGGGCCGGCCCCACCCCGGATCTCGTCGCCGCCGACCTCACCACGATCCTCAACCCGGGCACCATCGGCAAGACGAAGCTCATCAACAACTTCTGCGTCGCCACGCCCTCCAACGACAAGCGCTGCGACCAGTGCCACGCCGGCTACGGCGGTGACCCCGACGCCGCCAAGCCGCAGCAGTCGGCCCGGCGCTACACGCTGGCCGACGGCTCGGCCGCCGCCGACTCCTCCATCCCGCTCTCGAGCCGGGTCGACTGCCTGGTCTGCCACTCCGACCCGGTGACCGGCTACGCGAAGGACGCCAAGAACTTCGGCAACCCGGTGACCACGCTCAACCTGGCCACGGCCGCGCAGGACATCCGCCGACCCACCCGCACCAACTGCGGCGCCTGCCACTTCTACGCGGGCGGCGGCGACAACGTGAAGCTGATGGGCTCCTCGCTCAAGAATCCGACCGACGCCATCGACGTGCACCTGGGTCGGGGGATGGAGTGCCTCGACTGCCACTCCGCGCCGGGCCACCAATTCCGCGGCGGCGGCGTCCACACGCCGACGCACACCGCCCGCGCCGCCTGCACCGACTGCCACGCGGCCACGCCGCACGACGGCAAGGTGGCGGCCAACGGCGCCCAGCTCGACGCGCACACGGCGCACATCGGCTGCCAGACCTGCCACATCCCGCGCTTCAGCCGCGGCCAGTTCGGCAAGATGGACTGGGACTGGTCCTACGCCGGCGACAACTCGACCTGCTCCGGCGCGCCCGGCACCTGCACGGCCGGGGTGATCACCACCAAGGTGAACGACGACGGCACGCCCAACCCCGCCAGCACCAGCGCCGTGGTCACCTACGACTTCGTCAAGGGGCGCTTCACCTGGCAGCGCAACGTCGCGCCGGCCTACCGCTGGTCGAACGGCAAGGCGACCCACGCCCTCACGAGCGACAAGGCCGACTTCGGGACCCTCGGCACCACGCCCGACGACGCCAGCCGCATCACCCTCGGCGAGCCGGTGGGGAGCGCCACCGACGGCAAGATCATGCCGTTCAAGCTCATGCGCGGGCGGCAGGCGTTCTACGTCGACGGCGCCGGCAGCTTCGCCGTGGTGCCGAACGTCTTCGGCCCGGGCAGCTTCTGGGGCGTCGTCCAGGCCCCCGGCTTCGACGCCGCCACCTACGACTTCGACGGCGCCGCCGGGCCGATCGCGCCGGGCGCCGACTCGCTCGCCGCGCTCTGGGGCAAGGTCCTGGCGGTGGGCGCCCGCGCCGCCGGCCAGACCACCGCCACCGGCGACTTCGCGCGCTGGAGCGCCGCCGCGCCCGCCACCCCGGGCTACGACTGGCGCTACACGAAGCTCTACCTCGACCTGAACCACGAGGTGGCGCCCAAGGCCCAGGCGCTCGGCTCGACCTCCGGCGGCGGCTGCGCCGACTGCCACTCGGCGACGCCGAAGATTCCGATCTGCACCCTGTACGCCGGCCGCACCCTCCCGTGGGGCGTGACCTGCCCGTAGCGGGGGCGGAGGGGCGGTGAGGCGGCGGGGGTCGCGCTCCAGGCCTGCGGAGCGCGCCCCTCGCCGGCGCCGTCCACGCTCCGTCCGGCCCCCGTCCGGTCGAACTGGTTGAGCGCCCGCGCCGTTCCTGGGATGCTCGGCGGCATGGCCGACGCCGCCGAACAGCCCACCGCCCTCGTCGACGCCGCCTTCTCGGCGGTGAGCGTCGCCTTCGGCTCGCTCGGCCGGGTCTGCATGGCGCTCGATCCCGGCTTCCGGGTGCGCCACGTCTCGGGCGCCCTCGACGACCTGCTCGGCCCCGGCGCCGCGGCCAGCTGGGCTGGGCGGCCCATCGAGGAGCTGCTCGGGCCGGAGCTGCTCGGCCCCTCCGGCTCGCTCCGCCAGGCGCTGCTCGCCGGCGAGCGGCGGGAGGGCTGGCGCGCCTGGATCCGGGTGGCGCCGAGCGGCACGCGCCTCTGCTCCCTCTCGGCCGCGCCGCTGCGGGACGTGGCGGGCAGCGTCTGCGACCGCGAGGCGGCCTACATCGTGGTGCTGCGTCCGGCCGAGGAGGACGAGGCCACCCGCGGCGGCGCCCCCACCTCGTTCGGCGGCCTCATCGCCCGCTCGCAGGGGATGAACCGGGTGCTCCGGCTGGTGCAGACGCTGCAGCAGTCGGAGGCGACGGTGCTGCTCTCGGGCGAGAGCGGCACCGGCAAGGGGCTGCTGGCGCGCGCCATCCACGACCACTCGCCGCGCCGCGCCGGCCCGTTCGTG
The DNA here is from genome assembly GCA_035719085.1 of Anaeromyxobacteraceae bacterium. GTDB lineage: Bacteria > Myxococcota > Myxococcia > Myxococcales > Anaeromyxobacteraceae > JADKCZ01. The sequence continues at coordinate 621 of DASTGK010000290.1, read as the reverse complement.
GCGGTCAACTGCGCCGCCCTGCCCGAGAACCTGCTCGAGACCGAGCTCTTCGGCCACGTGCGCGGCGCCTTCACCGGCGCGGTGCGCGACCGGGTGGGCCGGTTCGAGCTGGCGGCCGGCGGCACCCTCTTCCTCGACGAGGTGGGCGACCTGCCCCTCCACCTGCAGGCGAAGCTCCTGCGGGCGCTGCAGGAGCGGACCTACGAGCGCGTGGGGGAGAGCCGGCCGCTCGCGGTGGACGTGCGGGTGATCGCCGCCACGCACTGCGACCTGCGGCGCGCCATCGAGGAGGGGCGCTTCCGCGAGGACCTCTACTACCGGCTGCGCGTCTTCCCCATCGAGATCCCGCCGCTGCGCTCGCGGCGCGAGGACGTCGAGCCGGTGGCGCGCTACCTGCTCGCCCGGGCCGCGGCGCGCGCCGGCCGGGAGCTGCGCTTCTCGCCCGAGGCGCTCCGCTCGCTGCTCGAGTACCCGTGGCCCGGCAACGTGCGCGAGCTCGAGAACGCGCTCGAGTACGCGGTGACGGTGGCGCCGGGCCAGACCATCCAGCCCGAGGACCTGCCGCCCGAGATCGACGGGCGGGCGCCGCCGCCCGAGCCGGCCGCGCCGCCCCCGTGCACC
>DASTGK010000289.1:0-4284 GCA_035719085.1 Anaeromyxobacteraceae bacterium | reverse complement strand
GGGTCGCCGGTTCGAATCCGGTTTCCCGCTCCAGATTCCGAAGAGGTGACGAGGGCTTCCAGGGACACCTGGGAGCCCTTCGTCGTTGCGGGGCTCTGGTCCACCATGGAGTCCACCACGCCGCCGCGGGTGAGCCCACGCGAGCTCGCCCCGCACTACAATCCGGTCGTGCGTCGCGCTGAGGCCATCGAGCTCTTCGCCTCCCACCGGGACGACCTCGTGCTTGCTCGACGACAATTACACCTCCCCACCGGCGACAACTACACCTCCCCATCCTGAGGCCCGCCGGACCGTAGCCCCGCCCACCCCCCTCGACGTCGGAGGATGGCGGGGTGAGAGCGACGGACGGGCAGGTGAGGAAGCTGATGGAGCAGGGGAAGAACCGTCGTCCCAAGGTTCGCCTGCTTCCTTCCGGGCCAGACGCAGCCACCAGCAGGAAGCGTTCGACCTCGCCTCCGTGCGACGACGCAGCGTGCCAAAGCCCGCCTCCGTCCGATCAGGCGTCTCCGCCCGCGAGCCGGAGCACGGCGCGAATCCCGGCCTCGAGGATGGCGTCGGACTCGGCGCGGTCGGGGGTCGCGCGTGCGAGTTGCAGCGTCCCGGCGAGGAGCCCCAGGAGCGCCGCCGCGTCCGCGCGGACGACCTCCCTGCCGCGCCGTGAGGACAGCCAGGCCGCGAGCGCGTCGAGAGTCGGCTCGTTGTGGGACGTGAAGGCGTGTCGCGTCGCGCGGGGGCGCCGCGCCACCTCCGCCGCCAGGGCCGCGATCGGGCAGCCCGTCCCGGGCGCGTCGCGGTGCTCGGGGCTCAGGTAGGCGCGGACCATCAGCTCCACGTCGGCGCCGCGGAGCGTCTGCTCCAGCTGCGCGTGCCGTTCGTGAAGCGAGCGGAGCAGGGATTCCCGGAGCAGGGCCTCCTTCGACTTGAAGTGCGTGTAGAACGTGCCGACGGTCAGGTCGGCCTCCGCCATGATCTTCGCGAGGCCGACCGCGGCGATGCCGTGCTCACGGAAGAGGCGGGACGCGGCCTCCAGGATCCGGTCGCGGGTCGCTTCGTTGTGCTCGGGGGCGTAGCGCATCGATGCGAATCTACCTCACCTTGATCACGACTTTGCCTCTGGCCCGTCCAGTCTCCACGTAGGCCAGCGCCTCGTTCGTCGAGTGGAACGGAAAGACCCTGTCCAGCACCGGACGGACGACCCCACCATCGACGAGCGCCGCGATCCGCTGCAGCTGGTCGCCGCTCGCCTTCATGAAGAGGAAGGAGAATCCGACGTCGAGGCCCTTGGCCTTCCGCCTCGCGCCGAGGCTCAGCAACCGGGTGGCCAGCTTCACGAACCAGGGCGCTCCGATCTCCTCGGCGAAATCCGGATCAGGAGGACCCGAGATGGAGACCAGGCGTCCGCCCGCCCGCAAGACGCGCAAGGACTTCCCGAGCGCCCTGCCGTCCTGGCTGTGCAGCACCAGATCGTAGCCGCTCAGCTTGCCTTCGAAATCCTCCTTCTTGTAGTCGACGACCACGTCCGCACCGAGACTGCGAACCAGCTCCACGTTCGACGTGCTGGTCGTGGTCGCGACCTTGGCACCCAGGTGCTTTGCCAGCTGGATCGCGAAGGTGCCCACGCCGCCCGAGCCCGCCTGGATGAATACCCTTTGGCCCGGCCTCAGCTGGCCTCTCTCGACGAGCGCCTGCCACGCCGTCAGGCCCACCAGGGGAAGCGAGGCCGCCTCCTCCATCGTGAGCGTCTTCGGCTTCAGCGCCAAGTCCTCCTCCCGGACGGCGACGAGCTCCGCGAACGTGCCGATGCGGTGGTCCGCCGGTCGGGCGTAGACCTCGTCACCCGGCTCGAAGCGCCTGACGGTTGCGCCAACCCGGACCACGACGCCGGCCACGTCGTGACCCAGGACGAACGGTGCGCGATAGGGCAGGATCAGCTTGAACTCGCCGCTCCGGATCTTCGAGTCCAGCAGGTTCACCCCGGCCGCGTGGACCTGGACGAGCACCTCGTCCTCCCGGACGTCCGGGTCCGGCAGCTCACCGGCCCGGAGCGCGACCTGGCTGCCGTAGCGATCCAGGATGAAGGCGTTCATGACGCGACCTCGAGGCCCACGTGGCTCCGCGCGGTCATCGCCTCGAGCCGCCCGACGCCGCGGTGGTCGCGTCGAGCCTCAAATCCTTTCGAATCCCCGCGTCCATCAGGCCTTCCGGCAGGAAAGTGCGAAGGAGCCGCAGGCGGGCAGCGAGACGTCCGGCCGGGTAGCGGAGCTTCGGGTTCGCCGCGCTGGCTGCCTTCAGGACGACCTCGGCCACGATGTTGGGCTCGTCGGCCGTGGCCATCACTTCCTTCACGCGCGCGTTCACCGCCTCACGGACCTCGCGGTACTCGGGGAGCGTGGCGTCGGGTTCCAGGAAGTTCGCGTCGAACGGCGTCCTCGTGTACGCGGGCTCGATGACCGACACCCGGATGCCCCTCGTGCGAAGCTCGTGGTCGAGCGACTCCGAATAGCCTTCGACCGCGTGCTTGGTCGCGGCGTAGAGCGCCCCGTACGGCATCGGCAGGAATCCCAGGGCGGAACCGATGTTGAGGATGCGCCCCGCTCCTTGCCGTCGCATCTGGGGCACGACGGCGCGCGTCATCCGGACGATCCCGAAGAAGTTCGTGTCAAAGATCGATCGGGCCTGCTCGATGGAGCTCTCCTCCGCTCCGGCGGGAGCGACGCCGAAGCCGGCGTTGTTGACGAGCACGTCGATCCGGCCGGCGCGCCCCACCACCTCCCTGACGACGGCTTCGACGGACTGGTCACTCGTCACGTCGAGGGTGAGCATCTCGAACGAGCGTCCTCCCGGGGAAGCCGCCCGCCTGCTGGTGCCGAAGACCGTGTAGCCGGCCTCGGCGAGCCGCCCTGCGGTGGCTTCCCCGATGCCCGATGATGCGCCCGTGACGAGGGCTACCTTGTCGTGCATGACGTCTTCCTCCCGGTCGGGTCGTAGTCGTCCTCGTGGGCGAGGACGTCGGGCCCGCCAGTCGTGAGAGGCCGTGCGGCCTCCATGCGCTGCTCGCGGCGCCCGAAGGTGAAGCGCGCCGTGCCTTCTGGATGACAGTATAACCATAATGCCATCGACGGGCAGGCGTAAGCGGTCGCCCCGAATTCTTCACGGGGCAGGCAGCGCGAAGCTGCCGAGGGGCTCGGAAGGGGGCCGAGGGGAGGCGGTGTGGCTCGTGAAGTCTTGGAGCGGTCACGCCGCGCGGCGTGCGCACTCAGGAGACCTTCAGCGCGAGCAGAGCTCCGCCAGGAAGACGGCCGGCTCCACGATGCGGACTCCGCTCCAGCCATCGAGCGGTATCAGGTGGCGGGTGTTGCCGGTGACGAGCCAGCGGGCGCCCCCGGCCACCGCCGTGGCGAGGTAGACGTCGTCGGTCGGGTCCGCCCGGACGACTTGGAGGGCCGGGAGGAGGTCGGTCGGGACCATGACGGCGCTCGCCATTGCCCGCTCGACGAGGAGGCGTGGGTCGGTACGGAACTTCCCGGCGAGCTTCGGGTACTCGATGACCCGCAGGCACTCGGCGACGATGGGCGGCGACCAGACGAGCTGGAAGCCATCGCGCCGGCGGGCCCTCAGGAGGAGCTCCGCGCACTTCCCGCCCGTGAGTGCCGCGGTGATGACGACGTTGCAGTCGAGGACCGCCCGGATCACCGGGGCCTCGTCGCCCGTTGCGCCTCCAAGACGAGGTCCATGGCGTCGGGCTCGGCGACCTTGCCCGCCTTGGCGCCCTGGAGCTGGTCGCGGAGCTGGAGCGCGGCGAGGTCGCGCCGCAGCTCGGCCTCGATGATGCCGCGACCCCACTCGGACGCATCCTCTCCGTTGGCGGCGGCCACCTTCTTGATGGCGGCGAGGGTCCGCTTCGGGACCCGCATCCGGTAAACGGCGTCCTTGCGCATGGATGAAGTGTAGCTACATCGGCGCCACGCGGCAACCGCCGGGACGAAACCCTCAGCCGGGCACGCCGACGGTCGTTGCGTCGAACAGGCCGCCAACACAGTGGTTCGAGGCGCCTGGGGTCGGGAGACAACTCGGCCGGACAACATTCTGCGGTCGCCCGGAACGACGAAGGGCTCCCAGGTGTCCCTGGAAGCCCTCGTCACCTCTTCGGAATCTGGAGCGGGAAACCGGATTCGAACCGGCGACCCTCAGCTTGGGAAGCTGATGCTCTACCAACTGAGCTATTCCCGCGTTGCGAGGGGATGATCTGCCCCGATCCCGGGCGCGAGTCAAGGCTTCCGCGGC